>NZ_JBHUAF010000298.1:0-10618 GCF_042789895.1 Kitasatospora sp. NPDC056783 | reverse complement strand
CACATCGAACTCGCCGTCGCCGCGCAGTCGGTGCGGCTCACCCAGCTTGCCGTCCGGCTCCAGGCCGAACTCGGCCCGCTGCTCTGGCTGCCCGCCCCGTACGGGCCGGACCAGGAGCGCTTCGCCGAGCAGCACCGGGAGATCCTGGTCGCCGTGCTGGCCGGTGACGCGGCCGCCGCCCGGGCCGCCGCCGAGGCGCACGCGGTGGCCTGCGTGCACCATCTGGTCCGGCGGCACCTGGAGTTGGCGGACGACGGCTGAGCCGGGGTCGTGCCGTCGTTCCCGGAACCCTCCTCGCCGCCGGAGCCGTCATGACCAGCACGTCCAGTCCCACCCTGCCCTCGGCTCTTGAGCCCGAAGCCGTCGCGCCCGAAGCCGTCGCGCCCGCGGCTTTCGCGCCCGCGGCTTTCGCGCCCGCGGCTTTCGCGCCCGCGGCTTTCGCGCCCGCGGCTTTCGAGCCCGACGAGGCCGACCCGGTCTCCGTCGAGCGGTGCGCCCGGCGGATCGCCGTCGTCGTCGACTCGGTGCTCGCCGAGCTGGACGGGCTGCGGGCGGCCGCCACCGACTGCTGGACCCGGGCGGCCGCCGAGGGTCGCCGGCCCGCCGCCCGCGAACTCGGCGCGGTGCGCGGCGCGGTGGGCGAGCTGCTGGCCCGGCCCGGCTCGCGCTGGTTCGGCTGCGGCGCGGTCGCGGCGCCCGGCGCGCTCGCCGACGCCGAACTGCACGTGGAGTGGTGGTACCGCGGCGCGCGCGGGGCGGGGGAGCGGCGGCTGCGGCTCGCGCTCGACCCGGCGGACGCCGAGTTCTACGACTACCGGGCGCTGCCCTGGTTCGCCAAGCCCCGGGACGAGGGCCGGCCCGCGGTGGCCGGGCCGCAGGTGGACCTGCTCTGCGCGGACCGGTACGTGCTGTGCTGCGCCCGGCCGGTGACCGTCCCGGGCGCGGGCTTCGTCGGGGTGGCGGCCGGGGACGTCCCGCTGGCCGCGCTGGAGCGGCTGCTGGTGCCGCCGCTGCGGGCGCTGCCCGGGGAGGCCGCGCTGCTCGACGACGAGGGGCGGGTGCTGGCGGCCACCACCCCGGCCCTGCCGGTGGGTTCGCTGGCGCGCGGGCTGCTGGCGGACCCGGCGGTCGGGCGGGCGGCGGTGCCGGCGGCGGCGGTGGACTGGACCGTGGTGCGCGGCTGAGAGCGGAGGCCGGACAGCGGTATGACCTTCATTTGTGAAGGTATTAACCGTGCCGCGGCATTAACCGTTCCGCTTCGGACGGCCGGGCGGCGTGCTGAAGCAGCAGTCCCCGCAGAGTCCGGCGCCCGGCCCCACCCGGTAGTAGAGGCAGCAGCTGGTGCGCCGGAACGCCGTGCCGCGCGGACCGGTGCGCAGGGTGCCGGACCCGGCCAGTGGCGGACGGTCCAGCAGCTCCGCGGCCAACGCCCGCGCGGCGCCCGGCGCGTGGGCGTCCAGCACCCGCAGCGTCCCGGCCAGCGCGGACGCGGCGTTGCCGAGCAGCAGGCGCGAGGAGAGCGGGGCGGCGGCCCGTACGGCCGCCGCCAGCGGTTCCAACCGGCCCAGCAGAACGGCCTGGTGGAGCTGGTCGGCGAGGGCCCCGGCGGCCGGACGGGCGGGCTCCGGTTGGCTCCAGAGATCGAGCGGGCCCTGATCCGGAATCCGCACCCAGGCGTCCTCCAGGGTCGGGACCGTCCCCAGCAGGACGGCCGAGCCGAGGCCCACCGACCAGAAGCGGGCGGCCAGCCCCAGGTGCAGGATCGAGGCGGCGACCCGGGGCTCCCCGGTGCCGAGTCGTCGTGCCACCACCCGCAGCCGGGCCGCCAACGGGGCGTCCGGCCCGGTGCCGTAGAGCTCGGCCAGCGGCCGGAAGCCCTCGGGTGGACGCCCGGCCCGTCCGCCCGGGGAGGTGTCCAGCGCGAAGTACGGCCCGACGGCCGCGAGTCGGGCGTAGTCGGGTGGACGGTGGTCGGCCTCGGGGTTCAACGGCCCTCCCCTGTGCGGTCGTTGAACCCCGGGCCGGCTGGTGGGGGCGTGGTCGGACGGTCGGGGGACAGACGGTCGGGGGACAACGGGGCCTCCAGGTCCTCGGGTGCGGGGTGGCGGCGCGCGGGCCCCGGCCGTTGCCCGGGAGGCCCCGGGCCCGGTCGGTCCGAGGGCCCGATGGGTCCCGGAGGGCGACCGGCCCCGGAGGCCCGGTCGGCCCGGGAGGCCCGGTCGGTCCGGGTCAGCCGCGCACGGAGAAGTCGCCACCGGTCGTGCGGATGAACGGTATCGTGCCCTGGCAGTCCGACACCGGCTGGCCGAACACGCCCCAGACCCAGCCCATCCGGTCCCCGTGCCGTCCGTTGTCCTCCAGCGAGATCGAGACCTTCTGGCCGACCAGCTCCAGGCCCGGGAACCACGGCGCCTCGCCCTTGGTGATCACCCCGGTGGCGATCGCCTCCCGGCCGCCGACGCCGAGGCAGCCGATGTCCCCCTCGAAGTCGGCGACCAGCCGGCCGTCGGTGCGCACGTGGCGGACGTGGAAGTGGCCGACGGTGGTGCGCGGATCGGTGTTGGTGGTGGCGCGGGCGTCCACCGAGATCCGCACCGGGTCGCCCTCGAAGCCCTGGAAGGCGGCGGTGAGGACGGTGTCGCCGGTGCCGCGCACGCTCACCGGCCCGAAGTCGCCCGTGGCGGCGCCCGGTTCGGCGCTGGGAGTCGGCGCGGCGGCGGCGTGGACCGGCGTGGCCGCGAAGCCGGGCGTGGCCGTGACGGCGGGTGCGGCCGTGACGGCCGGTGCGGCTGTCACGGCCGTCGCGGCCAGCAGGAGGAGCGAGACTGCGACAGTGGTGAGGCGGCGTTCCATGACGGTGCGTTCTCCTTCGGTGCTGTTGTCTCCGGCACCACCGATCATGCTCGCGCCCGGCCGCGCGGACCTCCCGCTGTGGAGGGGAGTCCGCGAGGTGCCGTTCCCTCCCGAGGAGGAGACTTCCTCCCCCGGCGGAGCTGCCCGTAGGCTCGGCCGGGTGCCCACCGACTCTCCCTCCGCCCGCTCTGCTCCGAAGCGGGGGCGAGCGGGCCGGATCCGCCGACGGCTCGCCGTCGCCTCCGTGCTCGCCGTGCTGGTGCCGATCGTTCTGGCGAAGCCGGACGCCCGTGCCGCGGCCCTGCCGCTCGCCCTGACCGCCGCGCTCGCCGTGGCGGCGGCGACGCTGCCCCGGCCCGGCGGGCGGACCACGCTCGGCGTGGCCGGCGCGGTGGTGGCCGCGGCCTCGTTGCTGGTCGACCTGCTCTACTCCGGGCCGTTCCGGCTGCCCGCGTTCTGGCTGCCCTTCGAGTGGCTCGCCCTGCTCGGGCTGCTCTTCCGGGCCGTCCGCCGGTTGCCCGACCGCTGGGCCGGGCCGGTCGGCGGGCTGATCGGGCTGGCAGCGCTGGTGTTGCCGTTGCGGTTCGCCCTGCGGGTCCCCCAGGGCGGCGCGGCCTGGCCGGTGTTCGGGATGCTGCTCTCGCTGCTGCCGGTGCTCGCCGTCGCCGGGGCGGCCCTGTACCTGCGCGTCCTGGAGGTCCGCCGGGAGCGGGCGGTAGACCGGGCCCGGCGCGAGCAGCGGCTCGAAGTCGCCCGGGGGCTGCACGACTTCGTGGCCCACGAGATCACCGGCATCGTGCTGGAGGCCCAGGCCGGCCAACTCCCGGGCCAGGAGTCGGAGGAGACCGTCGCCCTGCTGCGCCGCCTGGAGGAGGCCGGGCTGCGGGCGCTGGACTCGATGGACGAGATGGTCGGCGCCCTGCGGGAACCGGGCGGCCGGGGCGGCGGGGCCGGTCAGGACGAGCCGGCCTCGGCCGCGACCACCCGGCGGCAGGGCCTGGCCGACCTGCCCGAACTGGTCGCCCGCTTCGGCGCCACGGGCAGCCCGCGGGTCACCGCGGAGGTGGCCCCCGGCTCCGCCGGGCGGCTCTCCGCCGAGGCGGAGACGACCGCCTACGCCGTCGTCCTGGAGGCCCTCACCAACATCCGCCGGCACGCCCCGCAGGCCACCGAGGTGACCGTCCGGGTCGCCCCCGGCGAGGCCGGCGGGGTCGAGCTGACCGTCACCGACGACGCCGACGGCCCGACCGGCACGCCACTGCCGCGCCGTCGCGCCGGAGCCGGCGGTACCGGCCTGGCCGGCCTCACCGCCCGCGCCGCCGCCCACGGGGGCTCGGTGACCGCCGGACCCGGCACGCCCTCGGGCTGGCGGGTCAGCTGCTCGCTGCCGGGGCGCTGAGGCACGGGTTCCGCGGCGCCGACCGGGCCGCCCGGCGCCGCTCCTCGGACGCGCCGAGGGCCGACCGAGGGTCAGTGGCCCTGGCTGTTTCCGTCCTGTCCGTCACCGCCCCGGCCGTTGCCGGCCCCGCGGGCACCGCGCGGGCGGGTCAGGGTGAAGCGATCGACCGGGACGAGGTCCCCGTACGGGCCGCTGACGGAGTAGTAGGTGACGCCGATGGTGGTCTGCCCGTTGCGGCCGCCGGGGTCGACGTCGAAGGACGCGAAGCCGTACGGGTTGTCGGCGTCCCGGAAGGCGGACCAGGGGGCGTCCTCGATCACGTACACCGGCGGGCGCTTGCCGGTGGCCGGGTCGGCGGCGCCGACCCCGGTGATCACCCGGGCCTTGGCCGGGCTGAAGAAGAGCTGGTTGGACGGGGCCGAGGTGCCGCCACCGCCGATGACCATGTGGACGGTGCCCTTGGTGGTGTCGATGGTCGTGGTGTCGGTGGAGACCGGGATCGGCGTGCGGGTGTCGGTCGGCTGCTGGCCGCGGATCGGGTGCGAGCGCTCGTAGTGGTGCTCGTGGCCGCAGACCACCAGGTCCACGCCGTACTTGTCGAACAGCGGCACCCAGGCCTCGCGGACGCCGAGGTCGGCGCCGTTGAACTTGTCGGCGGTGGAGATCACCACCTGGTGCATGCAGACCACGATCCAGTCGATCCCCGGATCCGCGTTGGCGGCGATCAACTCCCGCTCCAGCCAGCGCTTCTGGGCGCCGCCGGAGTAGCCGTGGACGTAGCTGTTGCCGCCGTCCTGGTAGGCCACGTCGTCGTTGTTGAGGCTGATCACGCGCACCGAGCCGGCCGTGAACGAGTACCACAGGCCGCTGGTCTCCGCGTCGGAGCGGGCGTCCGGCAGCTCGAAGTACGCCTGGTAGGCGCCGTAGCCGATCGGGCCGTTGCCCTTCTCGTTCTCGTGGTTGCCGGCCGCGGGCATCCAGGGGCGGTGGCGGGCCGAGCGGCTGTTGTTCTCGAACCAGTCGGACCAGGTGCGGACCCGGTCGGTGGCGATGTTGGCGTAGCAGAGGTCGCCGTTGAGCAGGTGGAACAGCGGGGCGATCCGCTCGACCCCGGCGGTGGTGTCGCCGGCGGCGGGGCTGCCGAGGTTGTCGTTCACGTAGCCGTTGGCGGTCTTCTTGCCGAGGGTGGGGGTGCCCTGGTCGCCGAAGCTGGTGAAGGTGAAGGCGGTGCGGCCGCGCGGGGCGGTGCGGACGGTGCCGAGCTCGGGGGTGGTGCCGTCGTGGACGGCGGCGTAGACGTAGTCCGTGTCGGCGTGCAGGCCGGTCAGCCGGGCGTGGTGCACCTGGACCTCGGTGCCGGAGGCGGCGTCCCGGTAGGTGCGGGTCGCGGCCTGCACCGTCCGGCCGAATCCGCTGTTCGAAGTCCCGTACGTCACGCGTGGGTTGGCGACGGACTTGGTGGTGTGCCAGGAGACCACCACCTCGCGCGAGGCGTCCGAGCCGAACTGGAGGTGCAGACCGGCCACGCGCGGTGCGCCGGAGCGGCCCGGCCGCTGCCAGAGCACCGGGGAGGCGGCGGCGGGGGCGGCCGACAGGCCGGAGAGGGAGACGGCGCCGCCGAGGCCGACGCCGGTCGCACCGGCCAGGAGTCCGCGCCTGCTGACGGGGAGGCGTCCGCTGGAATCGTTCATGGCGGCCAGCTCACCGGACGAAGGTGAACCGCGCCGGGTCCGACGCGTGAACTTTCCCGTCCGGCGGTACGGTGACCGACCGCCGGGGGTCACCGGGCCGTGGGCTCACGGGGGTGGGACACGGGAACGCGTCCACGGGGCCGAGGGGATGCTCCGTGGACGCGCGGAACCTGTGAGGCGGGGGTGGCCTCCGGACGTGACGTCCTCCGGCCGGTAGTTCGATCGTCGACCGAGGTAGTGCCCAGCGGCAGACCCTGATCCGTCTCGATCTGTCGCCACTGCCTCCTGCGGTCGAACTATTTCAGCTGCCTCACAGGTCCACCTCCCATGATGCGCCTCCCGCGCGCCGTGCACCAGGGGTGTACGGGATGAATCCGTACGATTTTCGCACATCGGGCGGCCGGGGCCTCAGGGGCGCGGCCAGCCGTCCACGAAGGCGAGCGTCCGCCGGTACGGCCCCTCGGGACCGGTGGCGCGGTACTCCTCGGTGCTGCTTCCGGTGCGGACGGTGCGGTCCCCGTCGTGGCGCCGGGCGGTGGGGCGCAGGGTGTGGTCGACGGTGGAGCGCTCGGTGACGTGGCCGCCGGTCGCCGCGGTGGCCTCACGGTGGTAGCCGAGGTCCATGGTGGTGGTCTGGTCGGTGTTGCCGGCCGCGTCGCGGCTCACCAGGTAGCGGACGTCCAGCGGTTCGCCCTCGCGCGTGGTGGTGGTGCGGTGCGGGCCGCCGCCCCAGGTGCTGGTGGTGCGGGTGAGGTCGGTGCCGTTGTGCAGTGTCACGTCGTTGCCGGTGTCGCGCAGTCGCTGGGCGGAGCGGAAGGCGAGTTCGTCGCGGACCTCGGTGGTGATCCGGCCGTGCGAGGTCTGCACCCAGCCCCGGGCGAGGTCGTGCCGGGCCGCCGTGACCGTCCAGTCGCCGCTTCCGCCGCCGTGGTCGGTCAGTTCGGTGCCGACGGTGGCCTCCGGGGCGACCCGGTGGTCGGTGAGCTGTCCGGTGGTGCGGGCCGCGCCGTGGTCGGTCTCGGCGAAGAGGTTGACCTGGCCGGTCCAGACGTCGTTGCCCTGCGCCTCGGCGGTGTTCACGGTGACGCCCACGGTGTGCGGCCGGCCGTCCAGCAGCAGCCCGACGTACGGGGTGAGGTCGAGCCGGTAGGCGGGCAGGTCGAAGGCGAAGACGCCCGGGACCGGCCGCCAGAGCAGGGGGTCCCAGCCTCCGGTGTAGATCACCGGGTACGGCCAGACCGCGCCAGCCACCCGGCCGTCCACGGTGAGCCGCAGTTCGCGGAACGGGCCCTTGCCGCAGATCCCGCTGCCCGGGTTGGCGGCGGCGAAGGCGTCGGGCGCGGAGGCGTACGCGAACTCCTCGCAGGCGCCGCCGCCCCGGGCGTAGACCTCGGCGGTGAGGCGTTCGAGGTTCTGCGGGAAGGTGAGCTCGCGCCCGGCGGCGGGGGCGGCCCGGGTGAGGCCGAACGGCCCGGTGGTGAGCAGTCGGTCGGCGGTGCGGGCGGCCGGCCAACGGTCGTTCGCGGTGGAGAAGGTCAGCTCGGCGCTGATGGTGAAGACACCGGTGTAGGTGGCGTCGGTGACGTTGGCGAGGTCGAAGGAGAACTCCTGCGGGCCGCCCGAGAAGAGCGGGGCGTAGCGGGTGACGTCGTGCTCGACGCTCCACGCGATGCCGTCCTTGGAGGGCTCCGGGGTGGAGGAGAGCAGGATCTGGACACCGCCGACGCGGACGCTGAAGATCCGGTCGAACTGCCGCCCGGCGACCTGCCCGTGGAGGTCCAGGACCACCGCGGACCAGGGGCCGGCGCAGTCGGCGGGCGGGGTGAGGGTGGCGGTGTACGGGGTGTCCGGCGGGTTGCCGTACCCGTCGCGGAACTCGCGCTCGTGCATCACCTCGACGGTGCAGGAGCGGGTGTCGGGGCGGGTCAGCGGCCGGGTGGCGGTGACCGGGTCGTGGTAGTCGGTGCCGAAGTCGGCGTGGGCCGGGCCGGCGGCGGTGAGGGTGCCGGCCAGGGTGAGGACGGCGGCGCAGGCCAGACCGGCGGCGCGGCGGAGCAACGGGCGCAGGGCCAAGGCGGGTTCCCGGGGTCGGGCGGCCCGTGAGCGGGTGCCGCGGGCCGGTCGGATGGTCCGGGAATCCTTCCGGTGGTGGCATGGCTGCGTCAAGACGTGAAGGGTGCCGCGAAGGTCCCTCCCCTGTCGCGGGGTCCCGCCCGGGGCTACTTCGGCACCGCGTCCTTGCGCAGGAAGTGCTTCAGCTTCCGCCAGGTCCAGGTGTTGACCACGTCCTCCGCGGTGAGCCAGCCCCGCTGCGCCGTGCCGATGCCGAAGCGCGGGTAGGCGAGGTGGCCGGTGGCGTGCGCGTCGCTGTCGATCGCGAAGCGCACGCCGTGCCGCCTGGCCCGCAGGACGTCCTCGTCGCGCAGGTCGAGGCGCTGCGGGGAACTGTTGATCTCGATCGCGGTGCCGGTGCGGGCGGCGGCCTCGAACACCGCGTCCAGGTCGACGTCGACCGGCCCGCGGCTGCCGATCCGCCGGGTGGTGAGGTGCCCGATGACGTGCACGTACGGGTTCTCGCAGGCGCGGACCAGCCGGCGGGTCTGGGCGGTGCGGTCGAGGCCGAAGTGCGAGTGCACGGAGGCCACGCAGACGTCGAAGCCGGCCAGGAACTCCGGCGGCCAGTCCACGCCGCCGTCCGGGCCGATGTTCAGCTCGGTGCCGTGGAGCAGCCGCAACTTCTTGTGCCGGTCGGCGAGTTGCCGCAGCCGTTCGCGCTGGGTGAGCATCTTCTCGTCGGTCATCCGCTGCATGACCAGGTTCGGCGCGTGGTCGGTGACGGCGAAGTAGGAGTAGCCGCGGGCGGCGGCGGTGTCGACCATCTCCTCCAGGGTGGCCAGCCCGTCGGTCAGATCGGTGTGGCTGTGCAGGTCCCCGCGCAGGTCGGACTCCTGGACCAGGTCCGGGAGTTCACCGTTCAGCGCGGCCTCGATCTCGCCCCGGTCCTCGCGCAGCGCAGGCGCGATCCACGGCAGGCCGAGCGCCGCGTACACCTCGTCCTCCGTCTCCGAGACCACCTTCTCGCCGCCGTCCGCCTCGAACAGCCCGTACTCGGAGAGCTTCAGACCGGCCCGGACGGCCATCGTGCGCAGCTTGATGTTGTGCGCCTTCGAACCGGTGAAGTAGACCAGCGCCGCGCCCCAGTCCTCCTCCGGGACGACCCGCAGGTCCACCTGGACGCCCTGGGCGGTGCGCACCGAGGTCTTGGTCGGCCCGCTCCCGATCACCTCGGCCACGTAGGGGAGTTCGACGAGCGCGGCCATCAGCGGGGCGGAGTCCTCGGCGGTCGCGAGCACGTCGATGTCGCCCACCGTCTCGCGCGTCCGGCGCAGCGAACCCGCGTACGCGCAGCGGGTGCAGCCGGGGACGGCGGAGAGCGCGGCGACCAGCTGCTCGGCCAGTTCGGTGGCGGTGTCCAACAGGGTGCGGCCGCCGGACTGCCGCATCAGCTCGATGCCGTGCAGGATCTTCTCGCCGCTGCGCTCGCCGAAGCCGGGCAGGTCGGACAGCCTGTCGGCGCGGGCCGCCGAGGCGAGGTCGTCCACCGAGGCGATCCCGAGGTCGCGGTAGAGGGCGAGGGCGCGTTTGGGGCCGACGCTGGGGACGGCCATCATCTCCCGCACGCCGGCCGGGATCGAGGCGCGCAGCGTCTCCAGGGCGGTGATCCGGCCGGAGGCGAGGAACTCGGCGATCTTCTCGGCGGTGGACCTGCCGACGCCGGGGATCCGTTGGAGACCCTTGACGTCCAGGCCCGCGAGGTCCTCGGGGTGGCCGCCGACCGCGCGGGCGGCCTTCTCGTAGGCGCGGGCCCGGAAGGCGTCCCCGCCGGCGATGTTGATCAGGTCGGCGTACTCCTGGAGGAGTTCCCCGACCTGGTCGTTGAGCCGGGGCATGGGGCAAGTCTAGGGCCGTGTCCGGTAACTCGCCGGGCACCCGGCGGGGGTTGTCGGACACGCCCCGGGGTTCGGCGGGGCGGTCCCGCCGGGCGCGGGGGCCGGCTGGTCCGGGGTGGGGCGCCGGGCGCGGGGGCCGGCTGGTCCGGGGTGGTCCTGCCGGGCGTCAGTCGTGGGCGACGGTCATCAGCAGGACCACGGTCAGGCCGCCGCCGGGGGTGGTCTCCACCGCGAGCCGTCCGCCCGCGGCCAGCACCAGGCTGTGCAGCGCCGGGCCCGCCCGGCCGTCCCGCCGGACGTCCGCGAACAGCCACTCGTGTGCCTCGGGCGACTCGTGGGCGCCCCGGTCCGAGATCCGGATCTCCACCCGGCCGCGGTTCGCCGCCGCGCGTCCCGCGGCCCGCCGTCCGGACGCGCCGCCCGCCACCCCGACCCGGACCAGCACCCGGCCGCCCACCGGGCTGCGCCGGATCGCGTGGTCGACCAGCCCGGCGACGGCGGCCTCCAGCCGTCGGGCGTCGGCGGCCACCACCGGGAGGCCGGGCGCGATCCGGACCGTGACGACCGCCGCCCGGCCGCCGCCGCGCACCACCCGGCGGACCACGTCGGCCACCTGGACGTGCCGGGCGGTCGGCTCGCAGCCGGCCTGCCGTCCGGTCCAGCGCAGCCGCTCCAGCTCCGGGCGGGTGAGCGCCCTGGGCGCGGCCATCGCGCCGGGCGCCAAC
>NZ_JBHUAF010000297.1:6604-10694 GCF_042789895.1 Kitasatospora sp. NPDC056783 | reverse complement strand
GGCCGGCCGGCCACCGGCCGGCCCGCGGCGGCGCGGGTGCGATCCACGCTATTGATGCCCAGCCCGCGTGGAGCGACACCAGGGCCCGGCAGCGGGCCGCCGGGGCCACCACGGACCCCTTTCGGCGCGGCCGGCTCGTCGGCGGGTAGCCCGGACTTCCCCGCCGACGGCCTCACCGATGGGTGATCAGGCGGGCTCCAGGTAGTAGAGGTCCGGCTTGCTGTCCTGGACGATCTGGCTGATCTCGTTGTTGTGGCCCGACGCGGCGACCCATTTGCCGGAAACCTGGGCCTGGAGCGCGAACAGGTTGCTGCCCGCCACCTTCGCCATCCAGAACGACTGGTTCTTGGGGACGTCCTCGTCGACGCAGCCTTGCGTGATGATCCAGGTGCCGTCCTCCAGGCCCCAGTGGTCGACCGCCATGCACCAGCGGCGCCAGGCGTCCTGGAGGTACACCAGCTCGCGGCCGTCGGAGGCCCGCTTGCGACAGACCTTCCACAGCTGGTTCAGCTGGTCCTCGCTCTTGTACTGGATGACCGAGCCGTGGTTGCCGGGGGAGAGCGCGACGGTCAGCGGCCGCTTGATGCCGTCCCCGCCCGGAATGATGCGGTTGAGCCGGTGGTCGCAGGAGTAGTTGCTCGTCGGGTCGGCGGCGAGGCCTCCGGTCGGCGCGGGGGCGGCCAGGGCGACGGGGGCGGCGGTGAACAGCAGGGCGCCGGCGGCGGCCACCGTGCCGAGGACGTTCAGCGGGCGGCGGGCGCGGGAGCGCTGACGGTGCGGGTGGGGCATCGTGGACTCGCTTTCGCGGTGGGCGGGCCGGTCGGCCGGTTGGGTGGTCCTGGCCATCAGCAGACGAGCCGTGCCCGCGCGGCCGCGCGCAGGGTGCCGGCCGGCTCCGGGAAGGAGCAGGCCACGGTGCCCTGCTCCGGGACGTCGAAGGTGGTGAAGGTGCCGACGCCGTTCGGATTGGTGTTGACCCAGTAGCCGGTGCCGCCGCTGCGGGCGCAGATGTACCGGACCCACTCGCCGGAGACCTTGCGGGTGCCGCGGTAGAGGCCGTAGTAGCCCGGGCTGTTGAAGTTCACGGTGTCGGTGACGGTGGTGGTGCGGGTGGTCGACTTGGTGTTGGACACCGAGAACCCGACCTTGACGCTCACCTTGGCGAAGATCGCCTTGAACTCGGCGGTCACCTCGGTGCTGGAGTTGATCGTGGTGCTCACCGAGTCGACCTCGCTGAGGGTCTTGGTGTAGCTGCCCGTGGTGCCGGGGGCGATCGCGACGGCGAGGAACTCGGTGACGGTCGGTTCGACGCGGACCGAGGAGATGTCCTCCCAGAGGTAGTCCTTGGCCGGGTCACAGGTGGCGGTCGGCGGTGCGGTGTCGGCGTGTGCGGGCGCGGCGCCGAGGCCGAGTCCGGTGACCGCGACGAGCGCGGCGACTCCAGAGGTGAGGGCGGTGCGCCTGGCGCGCGTGGTGCGCGAACTCATGAGGGTGCTCCTCAGGTGGAAGGGATGCGCTTCGGTATGCCATGTCCATGACGTGAACCCCGTTAAGGAAATCCTCATGTTCGCGGCGGGGTCCCCTCCATCCCAGCTTTCTGGGGGGCGCGCACCGGGGCGCGTCCTGCGGGGTGCGGCTCAGCAGCGGCCGCCGCCGAGCATGATCCGCGCGATCAGCTCCTGGCGACTGCCCACTCCGGTCTTGGTGAACACCGACTTCAGGTGGTCCTGCACCGTGTACGGGGTCATCGCGAGCACCCGGGAGACGTCCCTGGTGTCGCTGCCGCGCACCAGCAGCAGCGCCACCTCCTGCTCACGGGCCGTCAGCCCGTACGCGGCCAGGTAGAGCGGCATCACCTCGGCCGGCGAGGCCGGCGAGGCCACCACCGTCACCGCGTCCGCCGCCTCGCCGCCTCGCAGGGCGGCGCCGTGCAGCAGGTACCAGCGGTCGTCCCTGGTCCACACCCGCACCGGCAGCTGTGGCACGGCCAGCCCGTGCGCCCTCCGGCGGGCGTGCTCGGCGGCCATCGCCACACTGGTCGGGACGGTGAGCGAGCTCGGGGTGGGGTCGGCCAGCCGGGCGAGCAGTTCCTCGGCCGGTCCCGACAGGGCCTGCAGGCGGTTGCGCCGGTCCAGCACCAGCACGGCGGGATCGGGATCGGGCCCGTCCGGCGCTCCGACCGGCACGTGACACGCCCTCAGCGCGTGGCCCAGGTGCCGGGCGGCGGCATCGGCCAACTCGCGGTGCCGCTCCAGGTACGGGCCGCGGTCCGGGGCCCGCAGGAACGCCGCGCACCCCCACATGCCGCCGGCCGCGTCGAACACCGCCCGCAGCTCGTCCCCGAACCCGGCCGGCGAGACCTGCTCCCTGAACCGCACGCTCTTCGCCAGCCGCCCCCTGGTCACCCGGCTCAGCGTCTCGGCACTCACCCCGCTGCGCCGGATCTTGGGAAAGGTCGCCAGATCGTCCTCCCACACCTCCAGCCGCACGGCCTGCTCGAACCCGTCGAGGGTCAGGTCCTCGCTCTGCACCGAGTTCACCAGCCCGGTGGCCGGATCCGCGGTGTGCCAGCACACCGCGTCGAACTCCAGTGCCGGGCGCAGAAGTTCGTCCGCCCGTCGGAAGACCTCCGGCGCCGTCAGGCCCGCTCCGGCGAGCTCCCGCATTCCCTCGATCGCCGACCGTGCCGCCACCCCACGAGCCCCGCGTCGTCCCATGAGGGGGACGCTAGCACGTAGTTCGTACTCCCACTCGCCTGTCGGCCGGAGGGGGCCCCTTCACCTCGCGACAACCCGGTCGTCACCTTGACGTATCGTCAAAATCCTTAGGCCGAGAGCGATTGAGTCGCCTCGGCCGCGATCCCTCGGCAGTCCGTGGGCGGGAGCGCGGCGTTCGTGAAGGCCGGCCGGTCGACGGGCGGGCCGGGCCGGCCGAACAGGGCGGACAGGGTGAACAGTTCGGCGAGGGCGCGTGGTGCGACGCCGCGAGAGCCGCCGCGCGGCGGGTTCGTCACGGGGCCGTCACAGCTCTCCACCGACGCTTGCCCGGCCCCGGCACTCCCGGGAGCGTGGAGCCACACCAAGGCGCCAGGGGGCGGGATGCGGACGATACGGCTGTCGGCCATGCACCAGTGGGGGAGCAACATCGGGATCGGCTGCGCGCTGGCCCTGGTCTCGGCGGTCGCGCTGGGCGGATCCGGCGCCACCGGCCCGGGGACGGCCACCCTGATCGGCGTGCTGATCGCCGTCGGCGTCGCCGCGGGGGTGCCGCACACCTTCTGGCTGCGCGAGGAGGAGAGCGGCCTCACCCTGGTCCGGATGCTGGTCCCGCGCCACTACGCCTGGTCGGAGATCCGCGGCCTGGCCCTGGAGTTCCACGAGGAGATCGAGACCAGTGGCCACGAGGTCATCCTCCGGCTGCGCCTCACGGACCCGCCCGGCCTGTTCTGGGGCCCGGTGCTGGGCCGGGTCGACGTCACCGAGGACGACCGGTCGCGCGGCTTCGAGCCGGTGGCGCTGGCCGAGCTGTTCGCCGTGTTCGGCCGACGCGGCCTGCCCGTCGAACAGCCGGAGTTCGCCAACGCCGTGCTCGGCCTCCACGGGCTGCCGCGGCTGCCGCCCGAGCCGCTGCGCGGCGTGCCGGTCGGCCCGGTGCCCACCGCCGAGGAGGCGTACGCGGACGCCCCGGGCGTCGAGGAGGAGGAGAGGCGCCTGGCGGCCTGGCGGACCACCGAGAAGAGCCCGCCCCGCAAGCGGCGCGAGTACCTGCTGCGCGGCGCCGCGCTCAGCGACCGGACCGCGGCCCTGGCCCACGAGGAAACGGTCCTCGCGAAGGCGGGGCAGGCGCGGTTCGCGGCGGGCCGCCTGACCGAGCACGACGGCGTCACCGCCGCCGACGGCGAGGACGCGCGGCGGTACGTCCGCCAGCAGTACCTGGCCTGGTCCCGGGCCGCCACCGACCGGCGCCGGCGCCGAGGCGGACGCTGACGCGGCGACCGGGCGCCCTCCCGGCGGCCCGTGCTGCTACGCCTCCCGCAGGTGGTCCAGCACCCGGCCGAAGACCAGGCGACCCGCCCGGGAGATGACCGGAT
>NZ_JBHUAF010000297.1:0-6594 GCF_042789895.1 Kitasatospora sp. NPDC056783 | reverse complement strand
ACCCCGACCAGGCCGGTGACCGTCAGTTCCTCCGTCCAGACCGCCGCGCTGCCGCCGCCGACCTCCCGGACCCGCAGCTCGGCCCAGCCGCGCACGGGGCGGCCGCGCTTGACCAGCCGGCATCGCCCGTCCCGCCCGGGCCCGGGCGGGACCAGCTCGGTGATCTCCATCGGATCGTCGAAGCGCAGGGGGCCCAGGGCCGTCCGGGCGAGCACGAGGTCACCGGCCGCCCGGCCGGTGCCCCGGGCCACGTGGACCCGGGTGAACGGCACCCGCTCCCCGTGCCGGGGCCAGGCGGTCAGCCGCTCCCAGCACACGGCGGGCGGCAGCGGTGAACGGCGGATCAGGACGAAACGGGCCACGGTCCGACACCTTAGGCCCTGTCCGGCGCCCGGCAGGACCGGCCGGACCGGGCCTGGCGACAACGGGGCCTCAACGGCGCCCCAGCAGGCCCGCCACCGCCGTCAGGTCGCCGTCGTCCTCGACCGGCACCACCAGCGGCGACCGAGCCGGAGCCCCCAGCCGGGCGATCTCGTGCGCGGTGACCCCGAGCCCCGGCGGCGCGACCAGGGTGACGGGCGAGCGGGACTCCAGCAGCGGGTCGAGTACCGGGCGGTACGCGGCCGGGGGCAGGCCGTCCGCCGCGGAGCGCAGCACGCCGAGGGCCTGCGGGCCGGGCCAGTCGCGGGCGGTGTCGCGGTAGCGGGTGGGCGCGGCGTCGGGCGGCGCTGTGGGCGGCGGGCGCGACGGCGTTCTACGTGGTGGCGCTGATCGTCACCATGGGTGTCGACATCCCGCTGAACAACGAGCTGGCGGCGGCCGGTGACCCGTCCCGGATCCACGACCTCGCCGCCGTGCGGGCCAAGTTCGCGGACATCTGGGTGCCGGTCACCATGCTCCGCACCGCGCTGTGCACCGGCGGTCTGCTCGCGCTGACCCGCTCCCTGGTGCTCCACGGCCGCGGCGGCCGCTGAGCTCGGGAACCGGGCTTCCCCGTACGTCCCCGCTGTGCCCGTCCGCCTCGCGCGGGCGGGCACACGCGCGTCCCGGGCCGTGCGCCCGGCCCGGTGGTCAGGCCGCGGGACGGGCCCGGTGCGCTGGGCCGTGCACCACTGCGCCGGTCCGGTGAACTCGCCCAAGTCACTTGGTGAGACGCCGAGTTGGCGAACAGCCTGGATGTGGTGGAGCATAGGCCGGGCCCGGTCTGTTGCGGTGCGCTTGCGTCGCGGCCGAGGCGCCGTACGGCTGCTGGGGGAGGAGGCGGTTCCGGTGACTCCGGTGGAACGTCCGTTTCTGGTCCGGGGGAAGGCGGTGCCCCTGGCCAGATACCTGGCGGAGGAGGCCATCGAAGGGCTGGTGGCCTGCTCGTGCATCGGGAACGAAGTCAGCATCGACCTCGCGGACACCAGAATCCTGGTGAACCTGGTCGACATCGCCGACGTGCTGCGGCTCAACTTCCACATGGTCCAGAACGGACCGGCCAAGCCGCGCTCCTGGTCGCGCCGGCTGCCCGTCGGCACCGGCCCGCGCGAGATCGCGTCCCGGATAGCGCTGGACGTCCGGACCCTGGAGCGCGAACTGGCGCCCCTGCGCCGGCGCCCGCCCCAGGTGGCGCCCGCGCGGCACCGCCCGGGATGAGACCCGGCGGACCGGCCCGGGCCCGGCGGCGCACGTGCTGCCGGGTCCGGGCCTCCTGCTGTTCCTGGCTCCACAACATCTCGGTCGACAAAGGATTTTGAAGCACCATCAGGAACGTCCATCGTGCCCGCCCATGCGGAGTTCGGCCTCCCACTTGTCGCGCGTAGAAACGTTCTCCCGCTGTACGTCTGGCCGTTGCCCGGCGCGAGCGGTAGGGATCTGGTGGCACTGCTACAACCGCAGCGCCGTACTTTCCCATCCGTGGTCACACCGACGGGTCACGAGCCCGCACGGTGGTGAGGAGCAAGCCCCATGTGGAGCACCCCGATTCCCCGGACCAGCCCGGGAACGCCGCGCGTGCGGCGCCGAACGCTGGCGGCGGCCTCCGCCGCGGCCGTGGTGGCGGCGCTGGTCGCGCTGCCCGGCGGCGTGGCGCAGGCGGCGTCGCCCGACATCGTGATCAGCCAGGTGTACGGCGGTGGCGGCAACTCCGGTGCCCCGTACGCCAACGACTTCGTCGAGCTGTACAACCGCGGCACCGCGCCGGTCTCCGTCACCGGGTGGACGGTGCAGTATGCCTCGGCCTCCGGCTCCAGCTGGGCGAAGACCGCCCTCTCCGGGACGATCGCGCCCGGTCACTACTTCCTCGTCCAGGAGGCGGCCGGGGCCGGAACGGGCGCCGCGCTGCCGACGGCGGACGCCACCGGCACCATCAACATGTCCGCGACCTCCGGCAAGGTCGCGCTCGTCACCAACGGCACGTTGCTGACCTGCGGTTCGGGCTGCGCGACCCAGTCCGGGGTCCGGGACTTCGTCGGCTACGGCAGCAGCGCGGGCTCCGCCGAGGGCTCGCCGACCGGCAACCTGTCGAACAGCACCGCCGCCCTGCGCGCCGGCGGCGGCGCCACCGAAACCGACAACAACGCGGCGGACTTCGTGATCGGCGCGCCCGTGCCGCGCAACTCCGCCTCCACCGGCGGAGGAAACCCGAACCCGGGCGGCACCCGCATCCACGACATCCAGGGCGCCGCCCGCGTCTCCCCGTTGGCCGGCAGCGCGGTCAGCGCCGTGCCCGGCGTGGTGACGGCCGTCGGCCCCAACGGCTTCTGGTACCAGGACCCGCAGCCCGACAACGACCCCGGCACCAGCGAGGGCATCTACGTCTACACGGCCGGCGCGCCCTCGGTCGCCGTCGGCGACTCGGTGACGGTCAGCGCCACCGTCACCCAGTACCGGCCGGGCGGTTCCAGCGGCACCAACAACCTGTCGATCACCGAACTGACCGCGCCCAGCGTCACGATGGTCGCCCACAACGCGCCGCTGCCCGCCGCCACCCTGGTCGGCCCGGGCGGGCGGATACCCCCGTCCGCGGTCATCTCCAGCGTCACCTCCGGCGACGTCGAGACCGCCGGGAACTACCAGCCGGCCACCGACGGCCTGGACTTCTGGGAGTCCCTGGAGGGCATGCGGGTCGAGATCGACAACGCGGCCGTGGTCGGCCCGACCAACTCCTACGGCGAGGTCCCCGTCGTCCCGCAGGGCAGCGGCACCCGCACCAACCGGGGCGGCATCCTGCTGCAGCCCAACGACGGCAACCCGGAGCGGGTCGTCCTCGGGAAGGCGCTCGCGCCCACCCCGACCGCCAACGTCGGCGACACCCTGAGCGGCGCCACCGTCGGCGTGCTCGACTACGCCTTCGGCAACTTCACCCTCCAGGTCACCGCGACCCCGACGGTCACCCCCGGCGGCACCGCCCCCGAGGTCACCGCCGCGCCGACGGCCGGCCAGCTCGCCGTGGCCACCTTCAACGTGGAGAACCTCGCCCCGTCCGACCCGCAGAGCAAGTTCGACGGCCTCGCCGCGGGCATCGTCACCAACCTGCGCTCGCCCGACCTGGTCGCCCTGGAGGAGATCCAGGACAACAGCGGCGCCACCGACGACGGCACGGTCAGCGCGACCCAGACCCTGGCCAAGCTCACCGCGGCCATCACCGCGGCCGGCGGCCCGTCGTACACCTACCGCGAGATCGACCCGGTGGACGGCCAGGACGGCGGGCAGCCCGGCGGCAACATCCGCCAGGTGTTCCTGTTCCGCACCGACCGCGGCCTGTCCTTCACCGACCGCCCCGGCGCCGGCTCCACCACCGCCGACTCCGTGGTGAACGCGAGCGGAACCCCGCAACTTGCCTACTCCCCGGGGCGGATCGACCCGACCAACACGGCGTTCAACTCCAGCCGCAAGCCGCTGGCCGGTGAGTTCCGCTGGAACGGCAAGCCGGTCTTCGTGATCGCCAACCACTTCAACTCCAAGGGCGGCGACCAGCCCCTCTTCGGCCGCTACCAGCCGCCGACCCACCCCTCGGAGACCCAGCGCCACAACCAGGCGACGGTGGTGAAGAACTTCACCGACCAGATCCTGGCCGTCGACCCGAAGGCCTCGGTCATCGTGCTCGGCGACCTCAACGACTTCGAGTTCTCCCAGACCGCCGACATCCTCACCGCCGGTGGCTCGCTCACCGACCTGCCGCGCACCCTGCCGCTGCCCGAGCGCTACACCTACGTGTACGAGGGCAACTCGCAGGTGCTGGACCACATCCTGATCTCCGGCTCGCTGGCGGCCACGTCGTACAGCTACGACATCGTGCACATCAACAGCGAGTTCAGCACCCAGCTCAGTGACCACGACCCGCAGGTGGTGCGCATTCCGCTGCCGTAGCGGGAGCGGCCGACGACGCAGGTCTCCCCGGATTCCGGGGAGACCTGCACTCGCCTCCGTGGTCAGTACGGTCAGCGCGTCACCAGCCAGGACAGGCGCGCGGTCAGCTTCGCGCGCAGCGCCGGGTCCGCGACCGCCGGGGTCGGGTCGGTGGCGACGGCGGTGAGCACGTGCGGCCGGGAACGCGGCCCGGTCAGCTTGAGGTCGGCGAGGTCCAGCGCGGTGCGGTCGGCGAGCCGGGGCAGCTCCCGGCCGTCCAGGTACCAGCGCAGGCGGGTGCCGGGCACGGGCAGGCCGACGCTGAGGCGGTCGGCCGCGGTGAGCCGACTTCCGTTGGCCGTAGGGCTGGTGAGCGGGGTCGCGTGGCGGTAGAAGCCCGCGATCATCGCCTCGCGCCCGGGCAGGTTGAACTCCCGTCCGAGCGAGCGCATGATCGAGTTCTCGGTCGGCCGGTAGAGGCCGGCCGGGTAGTAGCCGCCGCCCAGGTAGCTGCCGACGGTGCCGCCGTCGGGCGAGGCCTGGCCCAGCCAGCGCGACCACTTGGCGCCCTGGCGGCGCATCCGGTCGGCGGTGAGCGTGCTGAGGTTGGCCTCGGGCGGCTCGTCGCCCTGATAGGCCCCCTGATCGGGGTAGGCGTACTCGTCGGCGAGCTTGCCCAGCGAGTGCCCGGTCTCGTGCACCGCGATCTGCCCTGACCGAGCGTTGCCGCCCGCCACGGTGGCGATCCCCTCGTAGCCGAGCGGGGAGGTGATGTCGTTGTAGCCGGCGCCGCCGTACTTCGTGCTGTTGGCCACCACCAGCACCAGGTCCGCCTGCGGGGCCTTCGCCGCGTACGCCTCGACCGCCTTCTCGTCCACGCAGAGCAGCCGCTCCACGCCGTCGCACCAGAAGTACGACCCCAGCGCGGTGTGCCGCACCGTCGCCTGGTCCGGATCGCCGGTCACCCCCGACTCCGGCGAGACGGCGGACACCGCCCAGACGTTGAACAGCCCGCGGTAGGTGGCGTACGGCTCGACGGCGGTCAGCTCGCTCCATTTCGCGGCCGCGTCCGAGCGGAACTTCTGCTGCTCCTGCGCCGTGTAGCCGTCGCCTATCACCACCACGTCCAGCTTGGCGGCCGGGTCGCCGTTGTGGACCAGCGCGGTGACCTCGCCGTCGCCCCGCACCGGAGCCACGCCCTGGGGCCGGGCGGCGACGTACGGGGAGGCGGCCGGCGCCTGGGCGCGGGAGATGCCGCCGTCCTCGGCGAAGACCTCCACCCGGCGCGTGGGGCCACCGCCTCCCGGGCTGCCCCAGGCGGGCGCGGCCCCGAGCGCCGTTCCGGCGAGTACGGCGGCGAGCAGGGCGGTGGCGGTTCTGGCGGCGGTGCGGTGCACGGGCGTCCTCCCGGGAGAGCGGGCTGTGGCCCGCCTCCTTCCCGTGTCGAGGACCTGACAATCATGATCGGTGGAGTGTTCCGGCAGGCTGTCGGCGGTCCGGCAGAATGGCGACCATGATCGAAAGCCGGAACGCCGGTACGCCGACCGCCGAGTCCAGGCCCCCGCTGACAGCCGGCCTCACCGGCTCGGAACTGCTGCGCTGGTACTGGACACTGGACGAACTCACCGGCCTCGCCCGCACGATGGGCCTCGCGCGGCACGGAGGCAAGGTGGCGCTGACCGCCCGGCTCGCCGCCGCGCTGGACGGCCTGCCACTGCCCGAGGTCCCGACCCGCCGCCGCCCGGCGAGCTCGCAGTTGGCCGCGCCCGTCGACGGTGCCACGGTGATCCCGCCGGGCCAGCGGTGCAGCCAGGTCCTGCGGACGTACTTCGTCGAGGCGATCGGCCCCGGCTTCCACTTCGACGCCTTCATGCGCGAGTTCATCGCCTCGAACGCGGGCCGGACCCTGGCCGACGCGGCCGCCCACTGGCACGCCACCCGCCCGGACGCCACCCGCCCGGACGCCACCCACCCGGACGCCGCCCGGCCCCGCCGGATCGGGGACCAGTTCGAGTTCAACCGTTTCACCAGCGCCTGGCACCGGGAGAACCCGGCCGGCACCCGCACCCAGGCCCGGGAGGCCTGGCACGCCCACCGGGCCCTCCCCAGGCCTCCCGTCGGCGACACGCCGCCGGGGGAGGCCCCGTAGCCTCCGGGTGCGCAGAACACCCGTCAGCATCGGCGGGGTGAACTCGCCCGTTGCCCGACAGCACGGCATCGACGGCCCCGTCCGGCAGCGGAATCGCCTCGGCACTTCCGGCG
>NZ_JBHUAF010000296.1:0-10762 GCF_042789895.1 Kitasatospora sp. NPDC056783 | reverse complement strand
GCCCGGGGCGGGGGGGGGGGGGGGGGGGGGGGGGGGGGGGGTGGGGGGCGGGGGGGGGGGGGGGGGGGGGGGGGGGGGGGGGGGCGGCACGGGGGGGCCGGGGGGGGGGGGGGGGAGGAGTGGCGGAGGGCCGCCGCACCGCTGCTGGGGTGCGACGGCCCTCCGTGGGCAGGAGGCGTCAGTCCGTGCCGGACTCGATCGCCGCGTGGTCGAGCGCGGTGGGGTCCTCCTCGTCACCGGTGCCGGCCGCGATGGGGGCGGCACCGCCCGGGGCGAGCTCGCCGATCAGGCCGCTCCACGGTGCCAGCTGGCCGTGCACCGCGTACTGCTCCAGCTTGCTGCGCGAGTCGGCGATGTCGAGGTTGCGCATGGTCAGCTGACCGATGCGGTCGTCCGGAACGAACGCGGCGTCCACGCTGCGCTCCATCGACAGCTTCTCGGGGTGGTAGCTGAAGTTGGGGCCCTGGGTGTCGATGACCGAGTAGTCCTGGCCGCGCCGCAGCCGCAGGGTGACGCTGCCGGTGACCGGGTGGCCGATCCAGCGCTGGATGCTGTCCCGGAGCATCAGCGACTGCGGGTCGAACCAGCGGCCCTCGTAGAGCAGTCGGCCGAGCCGCCGACCTTGGGTGTGGTACGTGGCGATGGTGTCCTCGTTGTGGATGGCGTTGAGCAGCCGCTCGTAGGCGATGTGCAGCAGCGCCATGCCCGGGGCCTCGTAGATGCCGCGGCTCTTGGCCTCGATGATGCGGTTCTCGATCTGGTCGGACATGCCCAGACCGTGCCGCCCACCGATGGTGTTGGCTTCGTGGACCAGGTCGACGGCGCCGGCGAACTCCCGGCCGTTGATCCGGACCGGGCGGCCGAACTCGAACTCGACGGTGACATCCTCGGTCTTGATCTCGACCTCGGGGTTCCAGAAGGCCACGCCCATGATCGGGCTGACGATCTCCAGGGAGGCGTCCAGGTACTCCAGCCGCTTGGCCTCGTGGGTGGCACCCCAGATGTTGGCGTCGGTGGAGTAGGCCTTCTCGGCGGAGTCCCGGTAAGGGAGGTCCCGCTCGGCGAGCCACTCGGACATCTCCTTGCGGCCGCCGAGCTGGTCGACGAACGCCTGGTCCAGCCACGGCTTGTAGATCCGCAGGTTGGGGTTGGCGAGCAGACCGTAGCGGTAGAACCGCTCGATGTCATTGCCCTTGTAGGTGGAGCCGTCGCCCCAGATGGAGACGCCGTCCTCCTGCATGGCGCGCACCAGCAGGGTCCCGGTCACGGCGCGGCCGAGCGGAGTGGTGTTGAAGTACGTCTGGCCGGCGGAGCGGATGTGGAAGGCACCGCAGGCGAGGGCGGCCAGGCCCTCCTCGACCAGCGCGGCCCGGCAGTCGACCAGCCGGGCTTGCTCGGCGCCGTACGCGCGGCCCCGGGCCGGGACGTCGGCGAGGTTCGGCTCGTCGTACTGGCCGATGTCGGCCGTGTAGGCGTAAGGGAGGGCACCGTGCTCGCGCATCCACGCGACGGCGACGGAGGTGTCCAACCCACCGGAGAATGCGATGCCGATCCGTTCACCGACCGGAAGCTTGCTCAAGACCTTCGACATGGATGCACCCTTGACCCGCGAGAGCGGGCCCCTGATCTAGCGACGTGTGACGGGATTCGGCGTAATCGATCCGATGCCCGAACTCTGGCATAGATTTGCAGTGGAATGCAAGGGCATGCGGCCGCTGGGGTGGTGACGGGTGGCCGGAGAGTTGGTACTGAGAGTCGGCGGCTCGACCAACTCGATTGTTCGTTCGGGAGGTTGGAGTGAGGGATCGGTGGCCGACGGTGGCGGCAAGGGTCAGCGCCGTGCGAGCGCGCGGGTGCGCACCCAGGCAGTGCGGGAGGCGAGTACGCCCAGCCCGAGTGCGACGAGGTGGCCGGCGTCGGCCAGCTGCTGGTCCAGGGCCCAGGTGACGGCCAGGGCCAGGGCGAGCGCCGGCAGGCCGTAGCGGCGGGTCGGTGCCCTCGTCGCGAGGCGATCGCTCATCGTGGCTGGTGCCCTTGCTCGGCGGTTCCCGGCACCGGCTCGCCCGGCGCGTGGGCGGGGGAAGGCGCGAGCGGGACGGTCGGAGCGCCAGCGTACGCGAAGGGTCGGATGGTCGCCCGTGCCGTGAGACGGCCGGGCGGTTGGTGAGGGTAGGGCCTGGCGGCAGGCAGCGGCAGGCAGCGGCAGGCAGTGGCGGGTGGCGGCCGGGACGGGTGGGGGTGAGGGTGATGGGGAGGAGTGTCGAGGAGGCGCCGATGGCCGGCAGGACCGCCAGGGACTCCGAGCCGGGCCGACGGTCCCGGAGGGCGCGTGCCGCCCACGCGGTGTGGGCCTACGTGCGGCGCGCGCCGGGCACCTACATCTGGCTGGCGATCCTGCTCATCACCACGCAGGTGATCCGACACGTCGATCCGGCGACCGCCGACCGCATCCTGGAGCGGCGCTCGACCAATCTCCACCACCTCCAGGTCTCCCCGGTCCGCGTCCTGGTGGCCAGCGCGCTGTGGATCGCGGGTGGCGGCTGGCTGCTCTACTTCCTGCTGTACAACCTCTTCCACGTGCCCGTCGAGCGGTGGCTCGGCACGCGACGCTGGATCTCGGTGGTGGCGCTCGCGCACGTCGGCGCCACCTATCTCAGCGAGGGCGTGCTCGGCTGGGCCATCCACCGGGGACTGGCCTCGCGGAGGGCGGTCTACACCCTGGACTACGGCGTCAGCTACGCACTGGCCGGGGTGGTAGCGGTGCTGACCTACCTGATCGTCCGACCCTGGCGCCACCTCTACGCGGCAGGGGTGCTGGTGGTCTACGGGCTGGGCGTGCAGCAGAGCCGGGACTACACCAGCATCGGCCACTTCAGCGCGGCGCTGATCGGATTCGCCTGCTATCCGCTGACCCGGGACCGCCCGGGTTCGTTCGACCCGGTCGTCTCGACGCGCACGCTCTGGCGGCGCGTCCGCGGGCGGTGAGCGGCGGTTCGTGACGGTGGGCGGCGCCGGACCCCCGTCCGGCCGCGTCCGGTTGCCGACCCTCGTCGGGTTGACCGGTCGCCCGCGCACGGGGGCCGGGCACCGGCCTGTCGGCCGAGGGGTGCGGCCAGACGCGAGAGGAGCAGTCATCCCCGCCACCGGTTCAGCCGTCGCCGAGGCCCGCTGGCCGCCCGGGTCGGCGGACGGCTCCTGGGACCCTTTCTCAGGCCCGGGCGGGCCCGTCACGCAGCCGGGCGTCATACGGAGGCGAGCCTCCAGAGCGAGGTGACCTCGGCGGATCGGGCGGCCCGGAGAGCGGGGTCGACCCGGTCCGGGGTGGTGGCGCGGCGGTGGCGGGGGACGGTGTCGAGGCGCCCGGTGATGCGCAGCCCGGCTCGGGAAACGGCGCCGAGCAGGTCGGCGCGGGACCGCAGCCCGAGGTGTTCGGCGAGGTCGGAGAGGATGAGCCAGCCCTCGCCACCCGGCAACAGGCGGTCGGCCAGGCCGTCGAGGAAGCCGCGGAGCATGCGGCTGTCCCGGTCGTAGACGCCCTCGTCGAGGGTGGAGCTCGGCCGCCCGGGCAGCCACGGGGGATTGCAGACGACCAGGGCGGCCCGGCCGTGGCCGGGAGGGTAGAGGCCGCTGCCGGCGGTCTCGACCCTCCCGGTGAGGCCGAGCCGGTGGGCGTTGTCGAGGGCGCAGGCGAGAGCGCGCGGATTGGTGTCGGTGACCAGGATCCTGCGCAGGCCGCGCCGGGCGAGGAGCGCGGCGAGCACCCCGGTGCCGGTGCCGAGATCGTAGGCGGTGGGGTGGTTGCGGGCAGCCGGTGGCAGCGGCGCCCGGGCGACGAGGTCGACGTACTCGCCGCGGACCGGTGAGAAGACCCCGTAGTGCGGGTGGATGCGGCCGCCGAGGGCCGGAACCTCGACGCCCCTGATGAGCCACTGGTGTGCGCCGATCACACCGAGGAGTTCACGCAGGGACACGATTCTGTTGTCAAGGAGCGGTCCGTAGGCCGCCGAGCAGGCCTCGCGGACATCGGGCGCCCGGTGGAGCGGGACGCGGTGGCCCGCGTCGAGCGGTACCAGCAGCAGGCCGAGGACGCGGGCCAGGCGGGCGCGTTCCCGTCGGTGCTGTCGGAATGCCTCGCCCGGGACGGCGAGTGCGGGCCGGGGCCGGCGCCGCCCGGCGCGGCGGCGCATGGCATGTAGGAGTCGAAGCGCGCCGGGGTAGTCGCCCTGCCAGAGCAGGGCGGTGCCCTCGCAGGCCAACCGGTAGGCGGCCTCGGCGCGAAGGGTGTCGTCGGCGGCGATCAGGCGACGCGGTGCGGGCGTGCCGTTCTCGCTGTGCCAGGGTGCGGGCAGGATCGGAAGGATGGGTAGGACAGCGGTGGTGGGCCGAGGGATGTCGGACACCGGGGCTCCTCGTGGTCGAACGTGCGAAGGGGGCACGAAGAGCACTTCGACGAGGAGGTGAGCAGCAGACACGTCGGGCGGTGGCGCCGCCGGGACGGCGGGCGCGGACGTCAGGCCGGGCGCGGCTCACGCGTCGAAGCGCGAGCCGGGGTGTCACCGAGCACGAGGCCCGGCACGACGGCGAGTCGTATGCCACTGATCATCTGAGGGCCTCCTTCCCAACCTGCTGGTTCTGTACGGTTGTTCGTACGCTTTCACACAGCGTGCCCGGTTGGCAACCGATTTATCGCCGGCCCGGCGGCCAGCGGTGCGGCACGCGCTCCAGCACTCCCTCGCCGAACAGCTCGTACAGCGGCAGCGACTCCAGGTGGACGTAGCCGATGTGGCAGTCGCAGACCGACAACGGACAGGTGCGCGACCGCAGTCGGGAGCGGTAGCTGCCGTCGTAGAGGTTGCCGAGGACGTCGCGGACGAAGTGGCAGCGGCGTACGGTGCCGTCGCCGTCCACCGACAGCGCGGACTCCCCGGTGCGGCACGGCAGCCCGGCGCTGGGGTGGGCGTGCCGGCTGTAGCCGAAGTAGGGGTCGAGGGCGGTCCACTGGTCGGCCTCGGCGTCGGTATAGCACAGGCCCTCGGCTGCGTTGACCCAGAGGTAGACGCCCTCGGCGAGCTTGGCCCGCAGCCGGCGGGCCTCGGCGAGGTGCTCGGGCCGGCCGACCACCCCGACGCTGTAGCGCACACCGAGCGCGTCCAGCTCGCTGCACTTGGCGAGGAAGCGGTCGCGGGTGACCTGACCGGGATGGAACGTCACCCAGAGGGCCAGGGTGTCGAGGTCCGCCTCGGCGAGCCAGCCGGTGCGGCAGCTGAGATTGGTCTGGATCGCCACGCGACGGACGTGCGGCAGGTGGCTCAACTCGACCAGCGCGCGGCGGTACCAGGAGCGCACCAGCCCCTCGCCCCAGGGGGTGAACAGCAGCGACAGGGTGTCTCCGGTGCCCGCGCGCTCGGCGGCCCAGCCGGTGAAGCGCGCCAACGCGGCCCGGTCGGCCCGCAGTTGCTCGGGGCTGTCGCGACGCTTGGCGAACGGGCAGTACGAACAGTCGTAGTCACAGGAGGCGAGCGGACCGCGGTAGAGCAGGGTGAGGTCCCGCGCGCCCTCCCCGAATGACGGTGAGACCGCGGGTTCGGGTACGGGAGAGGGCATGCCAAGGAAGGTCATTTCGTCTCGTACTCCGTCATCAGCGCCCCGACCTCGGGTGAGAACAGCATCGGCCCGACGGCGTCCGAGTGCGCCAGACCCTCCGGGCTGAGCCGCAGGAACTCCGCGTCGCCCTCGGCGAGCCAGCCGCGGTCGGCGAATTCGGCCAGCTCGGCCGGGAAGTCCTCAGCCGGTGAACTGCCGAACCTGGCCCGGTACTCCGCCGACGACAGGCCCTCGGCCTGGAGCAGCGACTGCACCAGATGGCGCCGGCGCGGTTCCGTGCCGCCCATCCAGTGGCCCACCTCGGCATGGTGGAAGTCCGTGGTGGCGACGTAGTCGTCGATGATGCCGCGCACCTTGGTGGCGTTCACCGCGTAGTCGAACGAGTAGTGCAACCGCGAGGTGTAGGACCTGGCGCCGCAGCCCAGGCCGACCATCCCGTCGGTCTGGCAGGCGTACTCGCCCGCCCCGGCCTGCGGGGAGGCGGCGCGGCGGAACATCCGCATCGACACCTGCTGGTAGCCGTGGGCGAGCAGGTGGTCGCGGCCGGTCCGGTAGAGCGCGAGCCGGCGCGCGTCCCAGGCGGAGTGGCTCTCCTGCTCGCCGCGCCGGGCCAGGCCGGTCAGCGGGCGGACGTACAGCGGGTAGAGGTACAACTCCTCGGGCTGCCAGGCGAGCGCGGTGTCCAGCGAGCGGAGCCAGCTCGCCTCGGTCTGGCCGTCGATGCCGTAGATGAGGTCGATGTTGAGAACCGGGAACCCGGCCGCGCGGATCCGGCCGAGGGCGGCCTCCACCTCGGCCCGCTTCTGCGGGCGGACGGCGGAGCGCGCCTCGGCGTCGTCGAAGGACTGCACGCCCAGGCTCAGCCGGGTGGTGCCCCGGGCGGCCAGCACCTCCAGCCGGTCGGCCGTCGCGGTGGCGGGCGAGGCCTCCACCGAGAGCGGTATCGCCCGCAGATCGGCGCCCATCCGCCGCTCGGCGATGTCGCACAGCCGTTCCAGCTCACCGGCCGTCAGGTAGGTGGGGGTGCCCCCGCCGAACGCGGCCAGCGCGAACCGGGCGCCCTCGTCCAGCGCCGCGCGCACCGCCGTGGCCTGGCGTTCCAGGGCGTCCAGGTAGGCCGTGGTCAGGCCCTCGGGGCTGCCGATCCGGGTGAACAGGTTGCAGAAGCCGCAGCGCACCTCGCAGAACGGGATGTGCAGGTAGAGCGAGAGCGCGTGCTGGGCCTCGCCCGCCCACAGCTCGCGCAGCAGCGGACGCTCGGGCAGCGGGCGGTAGGCCGTCTTGTGGGGGTAGGCGTAGACGTACGACTGGTACGGCGAGTCGGGGCGCGGGGGTGCGGTGGTCATGCGCGCTCCTCGGCGGTCGCGGTGGCCTCCGTCGCGCGGGCGGGGAGGGTGACGTGCGTGTACGGGACGGTCCAGACGACCTCGTGGCCGATCCGGTGCCCGGTGTAGCCGTCCTCGCCGTACGCGGTGCCGTGGTCGGAGCAGATGATCGCGAAGCAGGGCCGACGGGCGCTCATGGCGGCGAACAGCCGGCCGATGTGCGCGTCCACGTACTCCAGGGCGGCGGCGTGGCTGGCCCGGGAGTCCCCGTGTTCACGGGTGGCGCCGGGCAGGTGGAACCAATTCGGCTGGTGCAGCGCCGAGACGTTCAGGAACAGGAACAGCGGCTGCTCGGCGGGCTGTTCGGCGGCCACCCGCTCGGCCAGGGCGACCTGCTCCTCGAAGGACGTCGGCGACGCCACCCCCAGCTCGGGTGCCCAGTGGCTCTCCTGGAAGAGGCCGGGCAGCACCGAACCCAGCGGGCCCTGCTTGTTGAAGAACCCGACGCCGCCGACGCACACGGTGCGGTACCCGGTCGCGGCCAGTGCCGTCGGCAGATCCGGGGCGTCGAAGACCCAGGTGCGCGGGGCGGTGCTCTCGGAGCCGGCGAAGCGGGCCGCGAACAGGCGCGGGTGCGGGCCGCCGGGGGAGGCCGGGGTCGGCAGGAAGCCCGCCAGGATCGCCTGGTGGGAGGCGTAGGTGAAACTGCCCGGCGCGTGCCGGCGCTCCCAGCGGCCGCCCGGGAGGACGGCGGTGAGGTTCGGGATCCGGCCGGAGGCGGCCAGTTCCTCGGCGACGTCGAAACGGAGCGTGTCGAGGGTGACGAGGAGCAGGTCGTGGGTGCCGACGACCGCGTTCATGTCGGGGGCCGGGACAGGGGTCTGGTGGTTCATCCAGCGGGTTCCGTGATCTGGTGGTCCGTCACCGGGAGCGACGACGGGGAGGGATTGGTGAGCGCGGCGATCTGGGCGCCGTAGGTGTCGAGGCCCTCGGCGGGGCCGCCGGGCAGGCCGCTGAGGTTGGGGAGCAGGTCGCCGAAGGCGTTCACCTCGCCGACCAGGGCGCGCCGCCAGCCGGCGGTGGGCAGGACGTCGACGCCGACCATCGGTGAGCCGGGGAAACAGGCCGCCGCGCGCTCGGCCGTCTCCAGCAGGGCCGGCCAGGCCGGACCGGCGGCCTCCCGAGCCTGCTCGACGCTGCCCCGGGCACCGCCGAGGTGCAGGTTGGTCATCGGCTGACCGCTGGTGCGCACCACGACGTGGGTGGCCCGGCCGGCGACCACCACGACCCGCAGGTCCGCCGAGCGGCCGGACTGCGAGGCCTTCGGGATCCACTGCTCGACGTGCAGCCCGTCCGGAGCCAGGCCGTCGACGATCGTGGCGACCTCCCGCTCGTCGCGGTAGCGGCGCACCCGCAGCGAGTTGTGCAGTCGGCCGTCGGCGAGCTCCACCGAGGTGGTGGCCAGCAGCTGCCCACGCGGTCCGAACTCCAGCGCCATCACCCCGGAGGCGGAGGAACCGTGCGCGGGCTTGACGAAGACCCGGCGCAGGCCCGCCTCGGCGAGGCGCTCGCGCAGGTGCTCCCAGCCGATGACCTCGCCGCCGAGTGCCCTGGGCACCGGGACCCCGGCTCCGGCGAGCAGCGCGTGCGCCCGGCGCTTGTCGAACATCACGGCGATCTCCTCCGGATCGCCGAGCAGCCGGACACGGGGCCGGGCGGCCAGCCCGCGCAGCGCGGCCATGACCCCGGCGTACCAGGCGGCCGTGCCCTCGACCCTGGTCGGCGCGTAGTCGGGGCCGAGCGCCGGGCCGCGCAGCAGCCGGTCGACCTCGGGCTCCTCGCCGGGCGACTCGATGCGCAGCAGGCCTCCCTCGGGCAGCCGGTACCGGCCGCCCAGCACGTCCAGCCAGGGCAGGACGGCGGGCTCGGGCAGCCCGGCGGACCGGGCCGCGGCGGCGAACAGCGTCACCCGTCGGTGCCCCGGATTGCCGAGGACGGTCAGCTGCATGGTCATCGCCTCGTCACCCGCCTACTCGGCGACCGAGACGTAGCGGTCGTCCTCGTCGTCCGGATCGTCGCCCTCGGCTTCGTCGAGGTCGAGGGCGACGCCGGGCAGGGCCTCGCACAGCCGCTGCTGTATCTCCTCGCTCAGGTAGTGGTGGTGCAGGTCGAGGGAGCGCAGATGGGTGAGCGGCTGGCCCTCCAGCAGGGCGGTGGCCCCTTCGTCGGTCAGCACGCCCATGGAGAGGTCGAGCGACTCCAGCCGGGCGACCACCGGGGCGGCGCCGAGAGCGGCGGCGATCTCGTCCTGGAACTCGCTGTTGGCCAGCCCGAGGTGGCGCAGCCTCGGCAGCCGCGAGCCGTCCAGGAACGGCGCCAGATCGTCGATCGTCGTATCACCGCCGTACTCGTCCACGCCGAGCCAGAGGTCCAGGTGCTCCAGCGCCGGCAGTTCGGAGCCGGCCACCGCGCGGACCACGGTGGCCGGCAGGCCGCCGGACTCCAGGCGCAGGGTGGTCAGCGCGTCGTGCCGGACCGGAGCCAGGCCGAGGTCCGTACCGCCGCGCACGGTCAGCGACCTCAGTGTCGGGAAGGCGGTCAGTAACGGGGTGACATCGTCCATCAGCAGCCAGGAGACCTCGCACTCGTCGTACGTCACCTCGGCGAGGAACAGGGCCTCCAAGGCGGGCAGACGCCCGGCCGCGGCGGTGAGTGCCTCGATCACCGGGCCGACGGGGCCGTAGCCCTCCTTCCAGTCCCACCAGGGGCCGATCACCAGGGCACGCACGCCGGCCGGGTCGACCTCGCGGAGGAAGGACTGCCAGAGTTGCGCGAAGTCCCGTTCGGACCGGTACGCGAGGGCGAGCCGCCAGGCGACCGCGCAGGCGGCGGGCCGCGGTCGGCTGTCGTCGGGGACGAACTCGTGGATCGGCAGGTCGTGGAAGCGATCGATGTGCCGGGAGATGGCCATGGCGGATCCTGGTGGTCAGTCGGTCAGTCGGTCAGTCGTTCGGGCGATTCGGCGGCGGGACGTCGACGGTTACTCGGCCACGGCGACGTAGCGCCACTGGTCGTCGGGCTTGCCGGCCTCGGAGAGGTCGAGCTCCACCTCGGGCAGCGCCTGGCGCAGGCGCTGCTGCATCTCCTCGGTGAGGAAGTGGTGGTGCAGGTCGAGGGAGCGCAGGTGGGTGAGCGGCTGGCCCTCCAGCAGGGCGGTGGCGCCCTGGTCGGTGAGCACGCCCATGGAGAGGTTGAGTGACTCCAGCCGGGCGACCACGGGGGCGTGCGCCACGGCGGCCGCGATGTCGTCCTGGAACTCGCTGTTCTGGAGCCCGAGGTGGCGCAGCGCGGGGAAGCGGGTGCCGTCCAGGAACGGCGCGAGGTCGGCCATCGTCGCGTCGCCGCCGTAGCCGGGCACACCCAGCCAGAGCTCCAGGCGCTCCAGGGCCGGGAAGTCACTGCCGGTCACCGACCGTACGACCGCGCCCGGCAGGCCGCCGGCCTCGAAGCGAAGCGCCTTGAGTGCCTCGTGCCGCAGTGGCTCCAGGAGCAGACCGCCCTTGCCCTCCCAGTCCTCGGAGGCCCCGCGCACCACCAGTTCGGCCAACCGAGGGAAGGCCGCCAGCAGCGGGGTGACGTCGCACTGCTGGATCCAGGAGATCTCGCACTCCTCGAAGGTGATGTCGCCGACGAACAGTGCGCGCAGGGCGGGCAGCCGGCCGGCGGCGGCGATGATCGCCTCCATCGGCCCCCGGAAGCTGTCGGGCTCGTCCGGCGACCACCGGCCGATCACCAGGGCGCTGACCCGCGTGGTGTCGACGGCGCCGAGGAAC
>NZ_JBHUAF010000295.1:0-10788 GCF_042789895.1 Kitasatospora sp. NPDC056783 | reverse complement strand
ACGGTGTGCTGTCCAGGAGAGCGGAGGAGGTGGTGGAGCCGGGTGTCCTGGCCCGGGATGAGGGCCTCGGCCTCGTAGCCGAGGACCAGGGTCGGGCAGGTGACGGGGTGTGCCACGGCATCCCTGCGGAACCGGCGGACGGTACGGGCGAGTTACCGGAAGTCCTGGGGTGCGCGTCCGGCGCGGGCGTCGTCAAGGAACGGGGCGCCGAAGGTCTCGTCGGCATGCTTGGTGGTCGGCAGGAGAGTCGTGGGGCCGAGCCGGCAGGCTCGACCCGCCGATGCGGCACCTGCGCGCCCTTGCCGTCTGGGCGGTCACGGCTCGGTCCGTTCCGGTCAGGCCCGCAGGCCGTGGCGCCTGGTGTACACGAGATGGAAAAGGAGCAGCGGTGTGACGATCACCGGCCAGCTCAGGTTCATGGCGGCCGGGGCGGCATCGACAGGAAGGAGGTACGCGAAGGCCAGCTGGGCAAGGGCGTTGAGCAGGCTGGCGGCGCCCCAGGCGACGGTGAGCACCCGGAGGCCGTGGCGGAACGCGGCGTCCTGATCCCAACGGCTCTCCCAGGCGCGCAAACCCTCCTCGCCGGCCTTGGCCCGTACGAAGGAGCGGAACACGACCATCAGGGCCGGGCGGCCGTAGGCGACCGAGGCCAGCAGCCAGATTCCGACGAGTCCGCCGAGCATGCCGGTCCAGGCTTCGCGGATCAGCAGGGTGCGGGTGTCTCCGGTGAGTGCGGACACCACCAGACCGAGCACGATCATGCTGAGGACCAGCAGGGCCAGGAAGTCCACGCGGCGGGTCCGGACCAGCCGTGCCACCACGGTGACGGCGGGTACGGCGGCGGACCAGAGCAACGACCACCACTGGTCCACGCCCGCCGTGCGCAGCCCGTAGTAGACGGCGAGCGGCAAGCCGAGATCGATCAGCAGGGGTAACAGGGCAGCGCGGCGCGGGGCGGGGCGGCGTGCGGGGTCACATCGCCTCCACGTTCCTGGTCGCGAGCGAGAACAGGGTGACCAGCTCACGCCCGTAGGCGCGGGCATCGAAGTCGTCCCCGGTGCCGAAGGGCGTCAGGGGGCCCGGGCGATCAGGACGGGTTGGAAGAAGCCGGTGTCGGCGGGCTGCTCCCAGCGGACGTCGGACAGGCCCGCCTCGGTGGCGAAGGCGCTCAACTGGTCCTGGGTGAGTGCCCAGTAGGTGGAGCGTCGAACGACGACCTGCCACTGTCCGGTGTCGTCCGGCAGGAGTCGGAAGAGCTCCAGGTCGTACCGCTCGCCGTCCTCGCGCCACTGCCAGAGCTGGAAGATGACCGACCGGCGACCGTCGTGTTCGGCGGTCTGCGGCGCGGTGGAGGCGGGCCGGTCGCGGCGCAGTTCGTCGTACGGGCGGGTGGTGACCAGCAGGAGTCCGTTCGGGCGCAGGACCCGCCGCATCTCGCCGAGCGCGGCACGGACGTCATCGGCCGTCAGCAGATGGGGCAGCGCGTTGTCCGCGCAGACGGCGACGTCGAACCGGCCGTCGGGGAAGGGGAGTTCGCGCATGTCGGCGACGGCGGTCGGCAGCCGGAGTCCGCGTGCGGCCGCCTCGGCGGTGGCGCGGGCGGCGGAGGCCGGGCTGAGGTCGGTGCCGGTGACGCGGTGGCCGAGTGCGGTCAGGCCGAGCGCCTGGGTGCCGATGCCGCAGGCGCAGTCCAGTACCTCGGCTGGGCGGTCGCCGAGGTGAGCTCGGATCAGGGCGTCCAGCGCGGCGCCCTGGCGGGCGAGTGAGGCGTTCCAGTCGGCGTAGAGCAGGTGGTAGCCGTCGGCGAAGTCGTCGTAGAAGCGGCCGAGGTCGGGCTGGGTCATGGCGGCAGGTCTCCACGGGAGGGTGGCGGGCGCGGCAACGGGGACATCGGGACTGGTGCGGGGCGCGGCGACGGTACGGCCGGTCACGCTACGGCCCCGAGCGGGAGGTGGTGACCGGTCCGTTCGCCACGGGGCCATCCTCGCCCGGGAGCACTGGCGCGGAGTACCGGTTTTCAGGCCGACGAGGGGGAGAAGGCCGTGGAACGGGTGCCGGGTGAGGAGCGGTCGGACGGACTTCCGCCTCACCGCGGCGGCGTCGCCCGGGTGTTGCCGTCCGGCGGTACCCACTTCGCCCAGCACATGGGTTCGGCGGTCCGCCTTCGAACCGGTCGAGTACGTCCTCGGGCCGCAGCCGACGGCACGCGAGGGCCGCCGCCCCGAGTCGGAGAACGGCGGCGAGGTGGCGGCAGGGCTGGAGGCGGCGGATCTGCGGTCCGCGCGGTTGCGGATGGAGTTCCGCGACTTCGGTGCGGTGGTGTACTTCCCGCGCGAGGTGATCCGGATGGTCCGGGGTTTCACCGTGGCCGCGTACCGTGACCGGCTGCGCGAGCGGGACGCGCTGATCCGCGCCGAGGGGCCCGTCGTGACCCACTCGGCGCGTCTCCCGATCGAGGCGCGCCATTCGCGGCCGCAGTCGGCACGGCCGCGTCAACCTCGGTACGGCCGCCTCCGCCCCGGCACGGAACCGCCTCCGCCCCGGCACGGAGCCGTCCCGCTCGTCCGGAGCCCGTCCGGAGCCCGCCGGGCCCGAAGCGGATCCCGGCGGGTCGGAAGGACTCTCGGAGGGCGCGACCGGCGCCGGTCCTCAGGACTGCGCGACCAGCTCCAGGTACGCGTCGTGCCAGAGGTCCTCGTCGCCGTCCGGCAGGAGCAGCACCCGGTCCGGCCGCAGGGCCTCGATGGCGCCACGGTCGTGGGTGACCATCACGATCGCGCCCGGGTACGTGCCGACCGCCGCCAGGACCTCCGCGCGGGAGACCGGGTCGAGGTTGTTGGTCGGCTCGTCCAGCAGCAGGACGTTGGCGCCTGAGTGAACCAGGCCGGCCAGGGCGAGCCGGGTCTTCTCGCCGACGGACAGCACGGCGGCGGGCTTGTCGGCGTCGTCGCCCCGGAAGAGGAACGCGCCGAGCACGTGCCGCAGTTCGCCGTCGGTGAGGCCGGGCGCGGCCTGGGCGAGGTTGTCGCGCACGCTGAGCGCCGGGTCGAGGGTGTCGTGCTCCTGGGCGAAGTAGCCGAGCCGCAGGCCGGTGCCGGGCACGACGCGGCCGGAGTCCGGGGCCTCCCGACCGGCCAGGACGCGCAGCAGGGTGGTCTTGCCGGCCCCGTTCGGACCGAGCACGACCAGTCGGCTGCCGCGGTCCACGGCCAGGTCCAGGCCGGTCAGGACCGGTCGGTCGCCGTAGGACTTGGCGAGGCTGATCGCGCCGAGGGGCATCCGGCCGCAGGGGGAGGGCTCGGGCAGCCGGATGCGGGCGGTGCGCTCGGCCTGCCGGACGGGTTCGAGCTCGGCGATCATCCGGTCGGCCCGGCGGGCCATGCTGCGGGCGGTGGTCGCGGTGGCGACGTTGGCCCGCATCTTGTCGGCCTGCGCGTGCAGGGCGGCGGCCTTGCGTTCGGCGTTGGCCCGCTCCCGGGTGCGGCGGCGCTCGTCGGCGGCGCGCTGGGTCAGGTAGGCCTGCCAGCCGGTGTTGTGGACGTCGATCGTGGCGCGCTGCGGGTCCAGGTGGAAGACCCGGTTGACGGTCTCGGCGAGCAGCCCGAGGTCGTGGCTGATCAGTACCAGCCCGCCCGGGTGGGTGGCGAGGAAGCCGTGCAGCCAGGCGACGGAGTCGGCGTCCAGGTGGTTGGTCGGCTCGTCCAGCAGCAGGGTGCCGTGGCCGGCGAACAGGATGCGGGCCAGTTCGACCCGGCGGCGCTGGCCGCCGGAGAGCGTGCCGACGGGGGATTCCATCACCCGGGTGGGCAGCCCGAGTCCGGCCGCGACCCGGGCCGCCTCGGCCTCGGCGGCGTAGCCTCCCCGGGACTGGAACCCGGCCTCGGCGCGCACGTAGGCGTCCATCGCCCGGCGTTCCTCGGCGGGAGACCCGGCTCGGGCCATCGCCAGCTCGGCGGCGCGCAGGGCGCGGACGGCGGTGTCCAGGCCGCGGGCGGACAGGATGCGGTCGGTGACGGTGGCCGACGGGTCGGCGGCTCGGGAGTCCTGGGGGAGGTAGTCGACGGGCCCGGTCCGGGTGACCGTGCCGGAGGCCGGTGCCAGCTGTCCGGCCAGGGTGGCGAGCAGGGTGGTCTTGCCGGCGCCGTTGCGGCCGACCAGGCCGATCCGGTCGCCGGGGGCGATGTGCAGAGTGATGTCGGACAGCAGCAGACGGGCGCCGACGCGCACGTCGACACCGCGGGTGGTGATCATGAGATGACGCTCCGAAACGGCTAGCGGACACACGGGTGGCGTGGAAGTGGGTCCGTCAGCTAGGAAATTCGGGGCGTGGACATGGGAGGCACGCTACCGGCCGGGCGGGCGGTGCGCATCCGAATTGGGTCCCCGACGGGGCGACGCGCCTTCGCACCGCCAGGGTCGCGTGAGCGAACCACGGGGCCCGAGGGAAGACCGGCCTCGCGAAAAGGCCGGCCTCTCGAAAAGCCCGGGCCCCGCGAGAATAGAGGCCGGGCCCCGCGAGAAGGGGAGGCGGCGCGGTTTCGGACACCTCGCCCCCGTGGTGGCGCACCGGGCTGCCTTGTCGTGGCCATGCCCTGCTCGCTTTCATGTCCGCATGCCCCGACGCGATCTCGTACTCCTGACCGATCACAGCTCGACCGAGGGCGGTCGGCAGGTGCTCGCCGCCGCCGTGCGGACGCTGACCGGCCGGGAGCCCGTGCAACTGGACGCCCGGCACTTCATGGCGGGCGGCAGCGGCCGGATCGAGCCCGACGACACGGGCGGGATCCGGCTGGTGGCCGGCGACCGGGCCGTGACCGCCGACACCGTGATCGTCTACGAGATCCCGCCGCACCGTCGCCACGCCTTCGCCGACTGCCAACGGCAGTTGCGCGGACACGGTGTCCGCTCGCTCGGCAGCGACGCCGAGGCGTGGCGGGCGGCCACCGAGAAGGACGTCATGGTCGCCCGCTTCGGTCGCGACGGCGTGCCGCACCTGCCCGGCATCGTGCTCTCCCGGCCGAGCCCGGAGGCCGTCGCCGAGGCCTTCGCGGAACTCGGCGGCGACGTCTGGGTCCGGCCCCGTGTCGGGGCGGGCGGCGACGACGTCTTCCGCGTCACCACGCGTTGCCGGCTCGCCGCCGTCGCACGGCACTACGCGCGGGCCGGGACGGACTGGCTGATCGCCCGCGACGTCCGCAACTTCCTCCCGGACGGGCGTCGCTACCAGTACCGGGTGGTGGTGCTTCGCGGGTGCGTGGTCCGGGTGGTCGAACTCGTCCAGACGGACCCGGACGCACCCTGCGACGAGAGCCGGGGCGCCGTCCCCAGGCTGCTGGACTACAACGAACTGCCGGACGGACTCGCGGAGTCGGCCGTCGCGGCCGCCGCGTCCCTGGGGCTCGACCTCGCGGGGGTGGACCTCGCAGCCGAGAGCGGCGGGGTGGTCTTCGAGGCCGACGTCCACCCCGCCTTCGGCCGGCGCGGCCTGGAGCAGGTGGCCCTGCCGTACGTCGCCGCACACCTCGCCGAGTAGCGCGGCGCCGGCGACGGGTGGCGCCGAGCCGGCGACGGCGCGGCGCCCCTCCACCGTGGGAGCGCGACTCCCGTCGGGGCGCCCCCCGAACGAGACATGGCGACCTCCCCGCCGCTCAGCTCCGCAGGACCACCCCGAGGACCGACGGCCGGAGCAGCAGCGTCGGCGGCGCCACCAGCGACATCACCTCGTGGAACGCCGCGGTGACCTCCGGGTCCCGGGTGCTGCCGGCCAGCACCTTGTCGAAGAACCGGTGCTGGAGCCCGACCAGGGCGCCGGAGGGCGCGCCGGTGGTGGCGTGGAAGCGGGCGTCCTCGGTGCAGGAGATCATCCAGGGGATCTTGGACACCGTCGCCACGGCACGCCGCGCGGCCCGTGCCGTGGCGTGCCCGATGCCGCCGTGCCGCCTCGCGGTCCGGCGAAGTTCCCGGGCGCAGAACAGGGCGACGGTGACGCCCTGCCCGTACACCGGGTTGAACGTGCTCACGGCGTCGCCGACCACCACCAGGCCGTCCGGGGAACTGCGCTCGTAGTGCCGTCGCACGCCCGGGCCGGGCAGGAAGCCCCGCACCTCGCCGGCCGGTTCGGCGCCCCGCAGCACCTCTTCCAGCATCGGATCGCGCAGCATGCCCAGGTGCTCGGTGAACCCCGTCTCGTCGGCCGCCGGTTCGGCGCCGCGCATCCCGGCGAGGCTGACGATCCAGCGGTCGCCCTCGACCGGCAGCAGCACGCCCATCCGCGGCCTGTCCGGGGCCTTGGTCTGGAGGTAGACCGCCCGGTTGCCGAGGTCGGACCCGGCCGGGCGGTGGAAGACCCGGGAGGCGTACGCGACGCCCGCGTCCACCCGCTCCTCGGGCACCGGCCGGCAGCCCAACTCGGCGAGCCACTTCGGCACCGAGCTGGAGCGGCCCGCCGCGTCCACCACCAACTCGGCCGGGACCTCCCGGACTTCACCGCGTCCGGAGCCGCGTCCGGGGTCGCTCTCGGAACCGTGTGCGGAGCCGTGTTCGGAGCCACGCCCGGAGCCGCGCTCGCGAACCTTCACCCCGGTCACCGCGGTCGCCGAGCCGAGCAGTCCGACGACGTCCGTCCCCTCCAGGATCTCGATCGCGGGATGGGCGCGGACCCGGTCCAGCACGAGCTTGTCCAGCAGCGGCCGGGTGCAGCAGAGGAACCTCAGCCGCGCCTGGTACTCGGCCAGCCACCCGGCGGAGCTGAGCCACCGGACGTCCGAGGCCGCCACCTGCTGCGCGCCCGCGGCCGTCAGCTCCCGGTTGATGCCGGGCATCATCTCCTCCAGAAGCCGGTGCCCGGCCTCCAGCACCAGATGGGCGTGCCGGCCCTGCGGCACCCCGGCCCGGAACTCGGGCCCCTCGGGGTACCGGTCCCGCTCCACCACGATGATCCGCTCGGCGAACCCGCGCAGCGCCCACGCGGCCGCCATCCCCGCGAGTCCGCCGCCGATCACGACCGCCGTGCCCCGCCCCGGGGCCCTCTCCGAAGTAGTCATGACACGTAGCGTAGTGGCGCGGGTGCCTTCCCGTGACGACTTCGCCGTGGACGAACACCCCCGCGCGCGAGGGGTGTTGGGGCCGGCCGGGACGGGGTCGGTCCGAGGTCGGGGCGGGGCCGGGCGACCCCCGGGGCGCGGACGCCGGCGGGCGGGGCGATGCGTGACCGCGCGGTTGAGGGACCCCGATGAGGGGTCCAGCCACGCGGGTACTACACTCGGCGGGGTTGTGCTGGCGCCTCTTCGGTGCGTGAGCGCGCGGAAGCGAGGAGGTGAGAGCCGTGGAGTGCAGTAGTACGGGTCGAAGTCGGCCCCGCCCCCGGTTGTCCCGCACCACTCGCGGCCCCCGGCACACCTCCTCCCGTACGGCTCCCGCGCGGCACTGACCTCGTCCTCCTGGCGAGGCGCCGCCGGTCGCGCCGTGCGCGTGGCGGCCGGCCGGGCGCCTCCGGTCCACCCTCGTCCCCTCGTGGCGGCCGGAAACCCACCGTGGAGGTCCCCGCCATGTCCGACTGGCGTGTGCGCGCAGTGCGCGCGAGCAAGCGTCCGTTCTCCCGCCCCGTCGTCCGGGCCGTGGACAGCCAGCCGGCGCCCGAGCACTCGATGGACCCGCGCCCGGATCAGCCCGTCGAGCCGGTGGCGCTGGAACGTTCCGTCGTGGACGCGGCGGTCTACCGGGACGGTCGCCGGATCGAGGCGTCCACCGACCTCGCCGACATCTTCCGCACGCTGCCCGACCGGCCCGGCACGATGGCCTGGATCGGCCTGTTCCGCCCCGCCGAGGCGCAGCTGCTGGAGGCCGCCGACCGGTTCAACCTGCACGAGCTGGCCGTCGAGGACGCCATCGTCGCCCACCAGCGGCCGAAGCTGGAGCGCTACGGCGACACCCTGTTCGTGGTGCTGCGCGCCGCCCGCTACCTGGACGAGGCGGAGGAGGTCGACTTCGGCGAGATCCACCTCTTCATCGGCCCCGACTTCGTGCTCACCGTCCGGCACTCCCAGGCCCCCGACCTCTCCGCGGTGCGCCGCCGGCTGGAGGACGACCCGGAGCTGCTGGCGCTCGGCCCGGAGGCGGTGCTGTACGCGGTGCTGGACGCCGTGGTGGACGGCTACGCGCCGGTGATCGCCGGTCTTCAGCACGACATCGACGAGATCGAGACCGAGGTGTTCAGCGGGGACCCGCAGGTCTCCCGTCGCATCTACGAACTGTCCCGCGAGGTGATCGAGTTCCAGCGGGCCACCCGCCCGCTGCTGGAGATCATGCGGAGCCTGGAGGCGGGCTTCGGCAAGTACGGCACCGACGACGAGCTCCAGCGCCACCTGCGCGACGTCGCCGACCACGCCACCTACGCCGCCGAGCGGGTGGACGGCTTCCGGCAGATGCTCCAGAACATCCTGGCCGTCAACGCGACCCTGGTCTCGCAGCGGCAGAACGAGGAGATGAAGCAGCTCGCCGAGGCCGGGCACGCGCAGAACGACGAGATCAAGAAGATCTCCTCCTGGGCGGCCATCCTCTTCGCGCCGACGCTCATCGGCACGGTGTACGGGATGAACTTCGAGATCATGCCGGAGCTCAGGTGGGCCTTCGGCTACCCGTTCGCGATCGGACTGATGGCCCTGGTCTGTACCGGGCTGTACCTGATCTTCAAGAAGCGGGACTGGCTCTGACCGACCGACCGAACGGCTGGCCGACCGACCGACTGACCGACCCGCTGGCGGCCCCGGCGACTGACCGGTGGGCTCCGGCCTGAGGCGGGGGCGCACCACGCCCACCGGGCCGGTTCGCCGGAGTGACGGGCCCTCACCCGTTGACGTGAGCGCCCAGCCCTCACCCGTGTGCCGGATTGACAATGGTCATTGCCGTAGCGGCAAATGGCAGGCATGGCCGACGAAGAGTTCGAGAACGTCCTCACCACGGTGGGCCCGAGGCTGCGGGCGCTGCGCCGGGAGCGCGGCACCACGCTCGCCAAACTGGCCGCCACCACCGGGATCTCGCTCAGCACGCTGTCCCGGCTGGAGTCCGGACAGCGCAAGCCGACCCTGGAGCTGCTGCTGCCGCTGGCCCGGGAGTACCGGGTGCCGCTGGACGAACTGGTCGGCGCCCCGGCCACCGGGGACCCGCGGATCCACCCGCGCCCGGTGACCAGGAACGGCCAGACCATCGTCCCGCTGACCCGCCACCTGGGCGGGCTGCACGCCTACAAGCACATCGTGCCGCCGGGCCGGAACGCCGGGCCGGAGCTGGAGCTGAAGGTCCACGAGGGCTACGAGTGGCTGTACGTGCTGTCCGGACGGCTGCGGCTGGTGCTCGGCGCCCACGACCTGGTGCTGACGGCCGGTGAGGCCGCGGAGTTCGACACCCGCACCCCACACGCCTTCGGCAACGCCGGCCAGCAGCCGGTGGAGTTCCTCAGCCTGTTCGGTCCGCAGGGCGAGCGCATCCACGTCAGGGCGCGCCCGGGAACCTCTGTTCGGTAGGTTCGTTCCTGACAGGGGGTCTTCGTTCCGGCTCCCGTCGGGCCGTCGGGAGGGGCCGAGGAGATGAGTGTGCAGCAGAGCGCGGAGTCCGGCGAGAGTGGTGGAGCCGGGGAACGTGGGGAGGCCGGGGGCGGCCGGGCGGAGGCGGCCGCACGCACCGCGGTCGCGGAGGCCGCGGACGCCCGCGGGACGGCGGGCGGGTACGAGGGAGGGAACACGGAGGGGACGGCCGAGCGGCAGCGGAAGAAGCGCCCGTTCTGGCAGGAGCTGCCGATCCTCCTGGTGATCGCGCTGCTGCTCTCGCTCGGCATCAAGACCTTCTTCGTCCAGGCCTTCTCCATCCCCTCCGGCTCGATGGAGCAGACCCTCGCGATCGGCGACCGGGTGCTGGTCGACAAGTTCACCCCGTGGTTCGGTGCCAAGCCGGAGCGCGGAGAGGTGGTGGTGTTCCGCGACCCGGGCGGCTGGCTGGAGGGCACGCCCACCATCCCCGACGACTCCGTCATGGGGACCGTCCAGAAGGCGCTCAGCACCGTCGGCCTGATGCCCTCCGCGGACGAGAAGGACCTGATCAAGCGAGTGATCGCGGTCGGCGGGGACACTGTCGACTGTGAGGCGGGCGCGCCGCTGAAGGTGAACGGCGTCGCGCTGGACGAGCCGTACCTGTTCCCCGGGGCGACGCCCTGCGACAACGACCCGGTCGGCACCGTCACCGTGCCCAAGGGCAAGCTGTGGGTGATGGGCGACCACCGCAACAACTCGCGGGACTCCCGCTGGCACCACAACGAGACCGGTGACGGCTTCGTGCCGGTGGACAACGTGGTCGGCCGGGCCTTCGTGGTCGCCTGGCCGCTGTCCGACTGGTCCACCCTGCCGGTTCCGGACACCTTCGACAAGGTGCCGGCCGGGGCGGCGGGAGCGGCCGGTGCGCCGTTCGAGGCGCCGCCCGCGCCGGAGGCGGCCGCGCTGGCCGGGATCGTTCCGCTGGCCCTGTGGCAGCGGCGGCGGTCGGCGCGCGGGGCCTCGGTGCGGAAGGGCGAGTGAGGCCGGTCCGCGCCTGCGCCCGCGCCCGTGTCGGCGCCCACGCCTGAGCCCGCGTCGCGTCGCGTCGAGTCGGGTCCGCGCCCGCGTCCGTCCCGGGCCGATCGTCCCGGGCCGATCGTCCCCGGCCGATCGTCCCCGGCGGGCGGAACTCCTCGCGTCGAACGCCTCCCGTCGATCTCTACACGCCTGTAGAGTTCACGAGATGAGCTGCACCCCGGCTGCC
>NZ_JBHUAF010000294.1:0-10803 GCF_042789895.1 Kitasatospora sp. NPDC056783 | reverse complement strand
CCCGTACTCATGCGGGGCCGGGCGGTCACCGGTCGTCGGGCTCACCGATCGGCTGGGTCACCGGTCGTCGGGCTCACCCGTCACCGGCCGGCCGGATCACTGGTCCTCGGGGTCGGTGGCGCCGGGCGGCGTGGCCTGCCCGGTGCGGCCGGGGGCCGGGTTGACGCCGCGCGGCCTGCCGGTGCTCGCGGGAGCGCCGGTGCAGCCGGCCGATCCCGGCGAGCCGCTGGAGGTGGCGCAGTTGGTGTCCCGCCGCACCGGGTCCGGGATGTAGACGGTGGTGAACTCCTTGTCCGGCAGGCCGCGGACCGCGTCACTCATCGCCTGCTGCCAGATCGGCCCGGGGCCGGTGGCGCCGAAGACCTCGGCCTGGTACTTGCCGCCGATCCGGATGTTGCGCATCGGCACCTTGGTGCCCGGGCTGCCCAGCCAGACCGAGCCCGCCAGGTTGCCGGTGTAGCCGGTGAACCAGGCCGACTTCTTCTCGTCCGTGGTACCGGTCTTGCCGGCGATCTGGCGGCCGTCGTCCAGGCCGAGGTCCCGCGCGGTGCCGCCCTTCTCGGTCACCCCGAGCAGCACGCTGTTGATCACGTCGGCGGTGTCCTCGGACATCGCCCGGGTGCACCGGGCCGGCGGCACCGGGACGTCGGCGCCGGCCACCGTGGTGATCCGGCTGATCGCCATCGGCGCGCAGTAGGTGCCCCGGGCGGCGAAGGTCGCGTACACGTTGGCCACGGTCAGCGGGCTGACCTCCTGGGTGCCGAGGCCGAGGGCGGGCACCTCCTCCAGCGGATCGCCGCTCGCCTTGCCCGTCATGCCCAGCTTGTTGGCCATCTGCTTGACCGCGCAGAGGCCGATCTCCTGCTCCATCTGCACGAAGTAGGTGTTCACCGAGAGCGCCATCGCCTGCTTGAGCTCGTACGGGCCGACCTCTGAGGCGCTCTCGTTGGGGATGACCCCCTCCTTCTTGCCCTTGTTGACGTTCTTCCAGGTGCCGTCGCAGGTCCGCGTCGTCGGCCAGTCCATCCGGTTCGGCGAGTCGTACCGCTGGGTGGGCGTCAGACCGGCCTCCAGGGCGGCGGCGGCCACGATGGGCTTGAAGTTGGAGCCGGGCTGGAAGCCGATGCCGCCGCCCATCGCCGCGTCCACGTTGTAGTTGACGACGGTCTCGTTCTTCTCCTTGGCCAGGCCGTACGGGCGGGTCTGCGCCATCGCCAGGATCTTGCCGCTGCCGGGCTCGACCATCGTCATCGCCGCCGAGACCGGGTCGGTGACGTACACCTTGGTGGAGACGGCCTTCTGGGCGGCGGCCTGCTTGTCCGGGTCCAGGGTGGTGTAGATGTTCAGACCCCCGGTGTTCCACAGCTTCTTGCGGTCGGCCGCGCTCTTGCCGAACGCCGGGTCCTGCTTGACCACGTGGCGGACGTAGTCGCAGAAGAAGCCCATCCCGGCCTGGGCGGTGATGCAGCCGTTCTGCGGGTCCTTGTAGTCGAGGCCGAGCGGGGCGGCCTTCGCCTCCTTGGCCTGCGCCGCGGTGATGTGCTTGCTCTCCACCATCTTGTCGATGACGGTGTCGCGGCGCTTCTGGGCGGCCACCGGGTGGAGCTTCGGATCGTACTGGGAAGGGTTCTGCACCAGCCCGGCGAGCATCGCCGCCTCGGGGAGGTTCAGGTCCTTGGCGTCCTTGCTGAAGTAGCGCTGGGAGGCGGCCTGGATGCCGTACGCCTGGTGGCCGTAGAAGGTGATGTTGAGGTAGTTGGTGAGGATCTGCTCCTTGGTCAGGTCCTCCTCCAGCTTGATGGCGTACCGGAGTTCCTGGATCTTGCGGCCGAGCGTCTTGCGCTGCGCCTCGCGCACCGCCTCCACGTCGTCCCCGGCCTTCTCCACGTTGACGTTCTTCACGTACTGCTGGGTCAGGGTGGAGGCGCCCTGCACGGTGGCGCCGCTCTCCGCGTTCTTGCTGATCGCCCGCAGGATGCCCTTGAGGTCGACGGCCCCGTGCTCGTAGAAGCGGGCGTCCTCGATGTCCACCTGCGCCGTGCGGATCAGCGGGGACATCTGGTCGGCGGATATGACGGTGCGGTCGCGCTCGTACACCTTGGCGATCAGGCCGCCCTTGGCGTCGAAGATCTGCGTCGCCTGGCTCAGCGGCGGGGCCTTGAAGTCGTCCGGGATGCTCTCGAAGCCCTCGGCGGTGTTCTTCGCCCCGAGTCCGACCGCCCCGGCGGCGGGGAGGATCAGGCCCGCCAGCAGCACGCCGCCCAGCACGCTGGCGCCGAGGAAGGTGGCCGCGTGGCCCAGGATGCCGAGCGGAGTCTCGCGGCGCCTCGGGCGGGGCACCCAGGTGTCGCCCGGGCCCGAGGCGGCGGGTATGCGGCTCTTCGGTGACATGGATCGAAAGATTACGGCCGTCAACAGGCCGTGTGGAGCGGGTGTTGGAGAAGGATTGTCACAAAATCGCGACGGATTCGACCCATCTTCGAGGGCCGAACGGGCGTGCCCGACGGAACAAGGGTAGTTCGTTTACGGCCTACCACTCCCGGCGGGCGGTCTCCCCCTTGACCCGGGCCCGCTCCGCTCGGAGGCCGAGCAGACCCGGCTCACCCGGGCAGGGTCGCGAGCAGTGCCGTCAGGGCGTCCGGCCGCTGGTCGACGGGCAGGTGCGCGACCGGGTGGAAGGCGCAGCCGAGCGCGGTCGCGCCGCCGTCGCAGATCCGGTCGTCACCGACCATCAGGACGTCGGCCGGGGCGAGGCCGAGCCGCTCGCAGGCGGCCTCGAAGATCGCCGGATCGGGCTTCTGGGCGCCGACCTCGTAGGACAGCACGTAGACGTCGACCAGGTCCGCCAGCCCGTGCTCGCGGAAGACCGGGCGCAGGTCCCAGCCGATGTTGCTGACCACGGCGACCGGCACGCCCCGGTGGCGCAGTGCGCGCAGCACGGCGGCGGTGTCCGGGTACGGACGCCAACTCTCGGGCGCCAGATGGGAATCGTAGAGGGCGTCCACGTCGAGGGCGGCGGGCGGCTCGGCGGCGCGGGTCAGTGCGGTGTAGGCGCCGCGGTGCAGCTCGGGGGTCAAGTCCCTGCGGTCCCAGGCATCCTGGACCTCCGGCGGGATGCGGCGGGGTGCCACTCCGCCCGGCAGTGCGCCGAACTCCTCCAGCCGGGCCACCAGTTCGGCCTCCTCGCGGGCGGGCAGCCGCAGGCCGGTGGCGGCGAGGTGGGCGGACAGCCACCCGGCGGTGGAGACGACCCTGAAGAGGGTGCCGGAGAAGTCGAACATCACGCCTTTGGTCATGGTGCCGAGCCTACGACGTGGTGCACCCTCGGGGCAGGGTGGTGCGCGCTCGGGGCAGCGGGTGGTGCACGGTCAGGGCAGGGTCAGGATGCGCGGGCCGTCCTCGGTGACGGCGACGGTGTGCTCGATGTGGGCGGCCCGGCCGCCGTCGACGGTGCGCAGGGTCCAGCCGTCCGGGTCGGCGCGGTGGTCGTCGCGGCCGCCGGCCAGCAGCATCGGCTCGATGGCCAGCACCAGGCCGGGCCGCAGCGGGTAACCCCGGCCCGGGCGGCCCTCGTTGGGCACGTGCGGGTCCTCGTGCATCCGGCGGCCGATGCCGTGCCCGCCGTAGCCGTCGAGCAGGCCGTACCGGGCGGCCCGGGCGACGGTGCCGATGGCGTGGGCGATGTCCCCGGTCCGGTTGCCGACCACGGCGGCGGCGATGCCCGCTTCCAGGGCGCGCCGGGTGGTCTCGATCAGGGCGGTGTCCTCGGGCCGGGCGGTGCCGACGGTGAAGCTGACGGCGGAGTCGCCGGCCCAGCCGTCCAGGACGGCGCCGCAGTCGATGCTCACCAGGTCGCCGTCGCGCAGCCGGTAGCCGTCCGGGATGCCGTGCACCACGGCGTCGTTCACCGAGGCGCAGATGACGGCGGGGAACGGGACAGGGGCGAAGGAGGGGCGGTAGCCGAGGAACGGCGAGGTCGCCCCGGCGGCCTTGAGCACACCGCGCGCCACCTCGTCCAGCTCCAGCAGGCTGACGCCGACCGACGCGTGCGTCCGGACGGCGGCCAGCGCGTCCGCCACCACCCGCCCGGCCTCGCGCATCGCGGCCAGCGCGGCGTCCGACTTGAGTTCGACCATGCCGAAACCTCCCCTGGAACCAATTCTTATACCGGTATTTGTATCACGCTCCCGCCGGGGCGCCACCACCCGGCGGCCCCGCCGGTCCGGCCGGGGCACGCGATGCCCGGCGGGAGGCCCCGGGCACGCCTTAGACTCGACGCCATGGTGAGGACTCCGCTGACCCCGTGGGAGCGCGAGCGTGGGGAGCGCTTCGGGGCGCTGCTGCGCGAGGCACGTGGCGATCGCAGCATGGTCGAGGTGGCGGCGGTGGCCGGCGTCTCGGCGGAGACGCTGCGCAAGATCGAGACCGGACGGGCGCCGACACCGGCCTTCTTCACCATCGCGGCACTCGCCTTCGCGCTCGGCCTCTCGCTGGACGAGCTGGCCGCCGCCTGCGTGCTGCCGGCCGACGGCGGACACGGCGAGGCACTCTCGGCCTGACGCGCGGTGGCCCGCCCGGCGCGGGGTGCGCGGGGCGGGCCGTCGTCGTGGAGCGTCCGGTGGGGGTCAGCCGACCGAGCTGTTGTAGCTCTCGATCGCCGGCTGGAGCTCCTTCGCGGCGTCGGCCAGCGCCTGCTGGGCCGGCTTGGTGCCCGCGATGGTCTGCTCGATCGCCGTCTCCACGCCCTTGCGGGCCTGCGGCATCACGCCGAGCAGGCAGCCGGCCGTGGCCGGGGTCGGCTTGGTGGCCTTGAGCTGGTCGATCGCCGTCTGGAACTGCGGGTACTTGGCCACCCACTCCTTGTCCTTGGGGTCGTCCAGGGACTTCTTGTTGACCGGGAAGTAGCCGGTGCCGGTGTGCCAGACGGCCTGCTGCTCGGGGGCGGAGACGAACTTCTCGAACTCCCAGGCGGCGCGCTTCTCGGCGTCCGAGTGGCCCGGGCCGCTGATCCACAGCGAGGCCCCGCCGATCACCGGGCCGCCCTGGTCGGCGGCGGTCACCTTCGGGAAGGCCGCGGTGCCGACGGTGAACTTCGCCGCCTCGGTGTAGCCGCGCAGCACGCCGGTGGACTCCAGGTGCATCGCGACCGTCCCGGCCTTGAACGCGGCCTGGGCGTCGTCGGTGGTGCGGCCGGTGTTGACGGCGTAGCCGCCCTTGACCAGGTCGGCCCACCACTGGACGATCCGGGTGCCCTGGGCGGAGTCGAAGACGACCTTGCCCGCCTTGTCGGTGCGGCCGTTGTCGTTGTCGCAGTACATGGCGCCGGACTCGGCGAGCAGCTGCTCCACGAACCAGCCGTAGATGGCCGCGCCGAAGCCGTACCGGACGGTCTTGCCGTCGGCGTCCTTCTTGGTCAGCGTCTTGGCCAGCTCGCCCAGTTCGTCGAGGTCCTTGGGCGCCTGCGCCGGGTCGAGGCCGGCCTCCTTGAAGGCGTCGCTGTTCAGGTAGAGCAGCGGCATCGAGGAGTTGAACGGCATCGACTGGAGCTTGCCGCCGACCGAGTAGTAGTTGCGGATGTTGGCGTCCAGGTCGTCCAGCGAGTAGCCGTCCTTGTCCGCGAAGGCCTGGGCCGGGACGGCCTGCTTGGAGTCGATCATGAACCGGGTGCCGATGTCGTAGACCTGCGCCAGGGCGGGGGTGCCCTTCTGCTGCACCGCGGCCTTGTACTTGGTGACCAGCTCGTCGTACTTGCCCTGGAACTGCGCCTTGACCTCGATCTTGCCCTGGTGGGCGGCGTTGAACTGACCGACCAGCCCGTTCAGCACCTCGGCGTTCTTGCCGGTCATCGAGTGCCAGAACTCGACGGTGGTGACGCCGGTGGCCTGGTCGAGCGCCTGGGCGCCGGGCGCGCCGGCCTCGGCGGAGCCGCCGGAACCGGAGCCGGAGCCGCTGGAGCTACAGGCGGTCAGGGACAGGCCGGCCACCAGGAGGGCCGCGAGCGCGCGCGCACTCTTCTTCACGAGGGTTCTCTTTCTCGAACAGGTACGGAGGGACGAGGACGGAACGGGTGCAGCGGAGGAACGAGGACGAACGGGTGCGGCGGAGCGGCGGTCAGCGGACCGCGCCCGCGGTGAGGCCGCGGACGATGAAGCGCTGGCCGAAGACCACCAGGGCGAGGGTGGGCAGCAGCGAGAGCACGACGCCGGCCAGGATCAGCCCGGGGTCGGCCATCTCGGCGTCGCGCAGCGAGGTCAGACCGATCTGGAGGGTCTGCATCTCCGCCGTACGGGTGATGATCAGCGGCCAGAAGTACTGGTTCCAGGCCGACAGGAAGACGTAGATCGACAGCGCGGCGAGGGCCGGCTTGTTGAGCGGGACGACGATCCGCCACAGGAACCGCCAGTGGCCGGCCCCGTCGATCCGGGCGGCGTCGCGCAGTTCGCCGGGCAGTTGCCGGAACGCCTGGCGCAGCATGAAGGTGCCGAAGCCCGAGGCGAGGAAGGGCAGCACCAGGCCGAAGTAGGTGTTGCCGAGCCCCCAACCGGACAGCGTCAGGTAGTTGGGGATGATGATGGCCTCCCACGGGACCATCAGGGTGGCCAGGAACACCCCGAACACCACGGCCCGGGCCTTCATCGGCAGGAAGACGAAGGCGTACGCGGCGAGCACCGAGGTGAACAGCTGGGCGAGGGTGATGGCGGTCGCCGTGATCGCCGAGTTGGCGTACTGGCGGGCCAGCGGGATGGCGTCCACGGCGCCGGAGAAGTTCCGTCCGGTGACCGAGTGCGGCACCAGCGCCGGCGGGTAGGAGGAGAGTTCGGACGGGCCCATGAAGGCGCCGGCGATCGCGTAGTACACCGGGAAGGCCACGGTGACCACGGCGACGGCGAGCAGCAGGTAGACGGCGGCGCGGCCGAGCAGGTCGCGCGGGGAGCGCCCGGCGAGGGCCCGGGGGCGCGGGCGGGGCGGGGCGGCCTCCGGCGCGGTGCCGGTGGTCAGGGTGGTCATGCGTAGTGCACCTTCCGCTCCAGGACGCCGAACTGGACGGCCGTGCAGGCGAGCACGACCACGAGCAGCACCACGGCCTGGGCACTCGCGGTGCCGAAGTCGCTGGAGCCGTAGGCGAAGGCCTTCTCGTAGACGGAGTAGACGAGGGTCCGGGTGGAGCCGTCCGGCCCGCCCTTGGTGAGGATGTGGATCTGGCCGAAGCTCTGGAGCGCGTGGACGGTGGAGACCACGGTCAGGAAGAACAGGTTGGGACCGAGCATCGGGATCGTGATCGAGCGGGCCAGCCGCAGGCCGGAGGCGCCGTCGATGCGGGCCGCCTCCACCACCTCCCCCGGGATCGAGCCGATGCCGGCGGAGAGCACCAGCACGTTGTAGCCGAGGTTCATCCAGACCGTGGTGACGGCCACCGAGAACAGCGCGTAGCGGGAGTCGGTCAGCCAGCCGATCGGGCCGAGGCCGACGTGCGAGAGCAGGCCGTTGAGCACCCCGCTGGCGGGGTTGAAGAACACCGCGAAGACCACCGAGGCGCTGGCCACCGAGAACGCGAAGGGCAGCGCGAAGGCCGAGCGCAGCAGCCGCACGCCTCGGATCCGGTTCTCCAGGAGCAGCACCAGCGCCAGCGCGCCGAGGATCCCCGGCACCACGGTGAGCAGTGTGAACAGCGCCGTGGTCAGCAGGGTGCGGCCGAAGTCGGCCGAGGCGAACAGGTCGGTGTAGTGCTTCGTCCCGACGTAGCGCGAGGGCGCCCCGAAGAGGTCGTTGGCGTGGGCGCTCAGGTAGAGGGTCCGCCCCAGCGGGTAGCCGATGAAGAGGACGAAGACCACCAGGGAGGGCAGCAGGAAGGCCCAGGCGAGCCCGTGCTCGCCCCAGCGCCCTCCCCGGCGTGGTGCTGGGCTGCGGCCCGGGAGGGCCGCGGTGTGCGGTGCGGTCGGCATCGTTCGCGCGTCCGCCTTTCGTGATGTCGGTTCCGGCCGAAACCGTGTCCTGCCCACACGACGGCGCGGGAACCCCGTGGTGATCAATGAGTGTCGCCGGGATTACGCGTTCGCGTCAGATCCGGCCGGACGTGCGCGGACGGGCCGTGGCGGGGCGGCCGTCCGGCGGCCGGGCGGTTCACCACGTTGTCGTAGGGGTGCCGTACGGTGCGCTGGTGGACGAAATGGAATTCGACTTCCCGGCCGCAATGGCCGAAAGCGTGCGCTCCCGCGCGGGCGCCTGGGCACTCGTCAGGGGCTTCGCCGCGTACTGGGGCGAGCCGCTGGGGCCCGGGGACGGCTTCACGGACGCGGAGCTGGACGCGGCCGAGCGGCGGCTCGGCCTGCGGCTGCCGGCGGCGCTGCGCGAGGCGTACCGGCTGTTCGGCCGGCGCGCCGACCTGACCAGCAGTCACGACGTGCTGCTGACGCCGGAGGAACTGCACGTGCTGGACGGCGCGCTGGTGTACCGGGCGGAGAACCAGGGCTGCATGCACTGGGGCGTGCCGTTGGCGGACCTCGACCGGGAGGACCCGCCGACGGTGGCCCGGCTCGACCTGGCGGACAAGTCGCAGGAGCGGTGGGAGCCGTGGGAGGAGTGCTTCACCACGGCGGCCGTGACGATGGCGATGATGGAGAAACTGCTGGAGGACGTCGAGCTGTCCGACTGCCTCGAATCCGAGGAGGATCTTCCGGGCGGTTTCCGGGAGTTGCCGGCGCTCGGCCGCAACTACCGCTGGCACCAGGGGCCCGAGGTTCTGGTCGGCGTGCTCGGCGAGGCCTGGGTGGCGGCCCGGGCACGCACCCCGGAGGCGCTGGACGCGCTCTACGAGGCCGCGCCCGGGCAGTGACCGAACGGTTGATCGACTGAACGGCCGGATGGACCGGGCGGCCGGGCGACGACGGCGCCGCCGCCGGCCGCGCCGACCGCGGGCGGCGCGGTGCCGTACCGGCCGGTAGTGATGACAGTCATGTAAAACCCTTCCCCCTATTGAGACCGTTCGGTCCAGAATGAGCGCAGAAAAGGGCGCCGGCCGGAACCGACGCGGCGTCAGTCCAGAAGGGCCAGTGCCTGCTCGGCGGCGTCCCGCGCCCGCGGCGCGCCGTCGGCGGTCCTGCCCACCACCCGGATGCCCTGGAGCAGCACCACCAGCATGCGGGCGAGCGCCCGGGGCTCGCGCCCGGCGGACAGTTCGCCCTGGGCCGCGGCGCGCACCAGGGCGGCGGTGAGCAGCGTCTCCAGCCTGTCGAAGCTCGCCGCCACCCGGCGCGACGCGGCCGGGTCGTGCGGGGCCACCTCCACCGCCGCGTTGGTGACGAAGCATCCGAGCCGGCTCTCCCGCTCCCCCATCGCGCCGTGGTGGCGGACCAGCGCGCGAACCGCCGGCAGCGCCGGGCCGGGCTGGGACAGCTTCTCCAGCAGCACCGAGTCACTCTGCTCGCAGTAGCGCTCCAGCGCCCGCAGGTACAGCTCGTGCTTGCTGCCGAAGGTCGCGTAGACGCTGGCCCGCGCGATGCCGAGCCGCTCGACCAGGTCGGCCATCGAGGTGGCCTCGTAGCCGCGCTGCCAGAACAGCTCCAGGGCCGCCTGCAGCGCCGCGTCCGGATCGAATTCCTTCGTGCGCGCCATGTCGGGACAGTAGCCATTTCTGGACCGGTCGGTCAAGAAAGGGTGATCGGCGGTCCAGACCTGATCCCTGACGGAGCATTGCCAATTGGACTAGACCATCGCTACCCTTGCCGCTCCCCATTCCTCCTTCCCCCACAGGAGGCTTTTCGCATGTCCGCACACCGTCCCACCTCTCCCCAGCAGGTCGCGGATGCCGCCAGGCCAATCGTTCTGACGGCGTTTCGGATCGTCATCGGCCTGCTCTTCGCCTGCCACGGCGTCGCCTCCCTGTTCGGCGTGCTCGGCGGCGCCAAGGGTGGCGGCACCGTCCCGTTCGGCCAGTGGCCGGGCTGGTGGGCCGCGCTGATCCAGCTGGTCGGCGGCGCCCTGGTGCTGCTCGGCGCCGGCACCAGGGTGGCCGCCCTGCTCTGCTCCGGCTCGATGGCCTACGCCTACTTCACCGTCCACCAGGAGCACTCGCTGCTGCCCCTGCAGAACGGGGGCGAGTCCTCGGCGATGTTCTGCTGGGCCTTCCTGGCCATCGCGGCGCTGGGCTCCGGCCCGTACGCCCTGGACCGCCTGCTCGTCCGCCGCCCTGCGGGCGGCGTCGCCGAGCCCGCCGCCCACCCGACGTCAGCGGCCTGACGGGCCGTCCGACCCGGGAGCCTGACGGATCGTCCGACGCCTGCGGTCGGACGGTCCGCCCGGCATCGGCGGCCTGATGGTCCGTCCGTCATCGATGTCCTGACGGACCGTCCGCGGCCAGGTGGCGCTCGACCGAGGCGACCTTGGCGGTGAGACCGTCGGTGACCCCGGCCCGGTCGTCGATCTTGATGACCGTGCTCACCCGGCTGCTGTGGGCCTTCACCGCCTCGATCGCCCGCTTGATCACCGGCATCACCTCGTCCCACTCTCCCTCGATGCTGGTGAACATCGCGTCCGTGCGGTTCGGGAGACCGCTCTCCCGCACCACCCGGACGGCGGCGGCCACCGCTTCCCCGACGTCCTCGCCGATCCCCAGCGGGGTCACCGAAAAGGCTGCGATCACGGCTCTGCGCTCCTTGTGGTCGACGACACTGGTCGCCGGTTCGGGTCCGGCCCGTACCGGCGACCAGGCTAGGCCCTGTCCCACGCTTCGCGTCGCGCGCCCGGCGGGATTCGTGAGACACGGCCCCGGCCCCGCGAGATCGACCGGACCGGGCCCGGGCCTGT
>NZ_JBHUAF010000293.1:0-10864 GCF_042789895.1 Kitasatospora sp. NPDC056783 | reverse complement strand
GCCTGATCACGCGAGAAGTCGGTCCGGCCGACTTCTCGCGCAGCGGCAGCGGCCGGGCGGCTACCGCCGCCGTTACCCCGCCGTCGGCCGCTCGCCCGCGACGACCAGGCGGTACCCGTAGTCCACGCTCTCCCGGTCGAGCAGATCGGCGTTCCGCCGGTGCCACTCCCCCGAGGCGAGGTCGGCCCGCAACCGTTCGATCGCCGGCTCCACCACCTCCGGCGACAGCGTCGCGAAGGTCGAACTGGCCTGCCGGACGGCCGGGTCGAGGTAAAGCTCGGGCCGCCGCCAGTAGGCGACCTGGAAGCCGTCGGTGAAGTCGTACGGGATGCGGAACGGCAGCACCGTGTGCGCGTCCAGGGCCTCCACCACCTCGGCGAGCGGGGTGAAGCGGCTCTCCTCCAGCGCCCGGATCTCCGGCAGGTAGTCCTCCGTCATCCACAGTTGCGGCCGGTGCGCCGGGTCCCAGGTGAACACCACCTGCCGCCGGGCGACGCGGCGCAGTTCGGCCAGCCCCTGGTGCGGGTCCGGCCAGTGGTGCACGGTCAGCACGGCCATCGCCGCGTCGAACGACCCGTCGGCGAAGGGAAGTCGCGAGGCCGAGGCCTTGACCTTCCGCCGTCCCGGATGCTGGTCGAGCATCACTTGCGAGGGGTCCACGGCCGTGACCTCGGCACCCGCCGGCTCGTACGACCCGGCCCCCGCCCCGACGTTGACCACCGTGCGCGCCCCGCGCAGCGCGGACCCGATCAGCGCGTCGAGTCTCGGGTCCGGCCGCCGGATCCGCCGGTACCCGACGCCGATCCGGTCGTACGCCGCCGGTGCGCTCGCGTTCCCCAGGTGTCCCATCCACCCAGCCCGGCAAACGCGTCAGCCGACGGCAAGCGGTTCGCCCGAACAGGCGCTCAGCGAGCCGCTCGCCGCCGGGTGCCGGACGGTCCACCCCGACGGCTCGGGGTGAGGCGCGAGGCGTGCCCGGAGCGGAGCTCGTCGATGTCGACCGTCGTCAGCGCCGCTGTCAGCGGCACGCCCGTCCCCGCCGCGGCGGCCAGTCGCTCCCGCACCTCGCGCGGTGTGCGGGGCCGCCAGCCGGGCCCGTCGCAGCAGCCGGAGTGGAACGTGACGCCCGCGTTCAGCAGGGCGGTCAACGCCCGCCACCCGGCGGTGTCGCTCCGCTTCGGCACCGCGAGGTCCTGGCCCGCGTCGATCAGCCCTCCACCGCAGCGCGGGCACCGACTCGCCGACGCGCCACGCTTCTTGAACGAGGAACGACAGGACACGCACACGTGGTGCCGGTTGGGAGTCCCCCTTCGAAAGCACATCGCATCAGTATGGCCACGCGCCTTCGCCCGGCCCAGCGATTATCGGAGGCACTCCGGCCGGGGCGCCGGGACCGTGGAGCGCCCACCGCGGCCACGCCGAGCACCGCCGCCTCGGCGAGAGCCATCGCGCCCGGGCGGCGGCGCGACGCGGGAAGTCGGCCGGGCCGACTTCTCACGCGGCGGGCCGCCGCCCCGGCAGTGCCAGGAAGGCCAGGCCTCCCGCCAGCACGGCGAGGCCGCACCAGGAGACGGCCGGCAGCCGTTCGCCCAGCACCGCCACGCCGAGGACCGCCGCGACGGCCGGTTCGGCGAGGGTCAGTGTGGTGGCCGTCCGGGCCGTGGTGTGCCGCAGGCCGTGGCCGAACAGGCGGTAGGCGAGGAAGGTGGTGACGACGGCCAGGTGCAGGACCACACCCGCCCCGCGCGCCGAGCACAGCCAGCCGGGCGAGCCGCACAGCAGCACCGGCAGCACGATCAGCGCCCCGCCGCCGAACATCGCCCCCATCACCCCGCCCGAGGGGTGCCCGTGCGAGATCAGCCCCCCGCCGATCAGCGAGTACACGGCGTACGAGAGCCCGGAGAGCGCCGCGAGCAGCACGCCCAGCGGGTCCACCTCCGTACCGCCACCGGCGAGTTCGGGGCCCAGTACGAGGACGGCGCAGCCGAGCACCGCCGACGCGGTGGCCCCGGCCCACCGCCCGCCGGGCCGCTCCTGCCGGGCGAGCCGGCCGAGCAGCCCGGTGAACACCGGGGCGCTGCCGAGCGCGATCACGGTGGCCACCGCCACGCCCGTCCGGCTCACCGCCGGGTAGAAGGCGACCGGGTACCCCGCCACCGCGACGGCGCCGGCGGCGAGCAGCCACCGCTCGCGGGGCGCGCAGTGCCGGGGCAGGGTGCGGGCGGTGCGGTCGGACAGGAACAGCAGCAGTCCGCCGAGCACCAGCCCGGCGGCGCCGGTCCCGGCCGCCGGGGCGCCGCCGGGTGCCAGCGAAGCGGCCGTCCCGGTGGTGCCCCAGAGCACGGCGGCGACCAGGATCGGCACCGCGCCGCCGCGCGAACGGGCAGGCGTGCGGGCGGGCAGGCGGGCAGGTGTGCGGGCAGGGGTACCGGCAGGCGAAGAGAAACGATTCGGCACAGTCGTGAACTTCCGTCGTCGAAGACCATCGGGGGAGAGGTTCCGAGAACGGGCGCACGCCATCGACCCACGGCGGCCACCATCGGGCCGAGCCGGGGTCACAGGGGATCAAGCCACCGGAGCGCGCGCCCGATCAGGCGCTGAGCGGTGGCAGCACGACGTGCCAGTACAGGTTCACGAGTCCGATGCTACCGACCGACCGACGCGAGAAGTCGGCCGGTCCGACTTCCCGTGCGGCACCTCGCGGCACGCGCCCCACCCGCCCCGGACGGGGGCGCGCCGCGTCGCGCGCGCAACCGGTGGCGGGCCGCGAGCCGTGGCGGAGCGTCGACGGGCCTCTACGCTGAGTGGTCGGCCCATCGGCTCGCCGAGAGGAATCGCTCATGCGCCGCTCCCGCCTCGTGCTGTCCCTGACCCTGACCGCCGTGGTCGGCTCCGGCCTGGTCGCGGCCGACGTCGCGCGGGACGAGCCGTACCTGTCCGTGACCCTGCCGGTGCTCCGGGACCCACTGGCCCAGCAGAAGCTCCACGCCATGACGGACCCGGTGCAGGACTGGGCGGAGTCCGGGGATCCGGCGGCGGCCGGGTACGCCGGGACGGTCATCGACGCGTCGAACCAGCACGCCGACCTCTACTGGAAGGGCGAGGCCCCGGCCAGGGTCCGGTCACTGCTCGACGCGCACGCCGACACGGGCTACACCGTCGAGGTCCACCCGAGCCCGCACTCCCGCGCGGAGATGCGCGCCGCGATCGACCGGTTCACCGGCGCCGTGGCGCGCGACGCTTGGACGTCGATCGGCCCGCAGGAGGACGGGTCCGCCATCGTGATCACGTACGCGCAGGCGAAGGCCGCACGGCTGACCGGTGGCGACGCGACCGAACTGGCGTACTCGCGGCGGGCCGCCGAGATCGCCGGGATGCCGGTGACGGCCGGCGTCGGGGAGGTGCCGGTGGCACTGTCCGGCGGCCGGCACTCCGACGGTGTGCCGTACTACGCGGGCGCCGAGGTGAGCACGGCGAAGGCCTCGTTCTGCTCGACGGCGTTCAGCGGCTGGAGGGGCGGGACGAAGGTGGTGCTGACGGCGGCGCACTGCGGCGGCGGCCGGTACTACAACGGCACGGGCAGCTACATCGGGGACCTGTCCTCGGTCGGCGACGGCCTCGACGTCGGCATGATCGCGGTCAACGGGAACGGCGGCGGCCGGTTCTACGACGGCGCCTGGTCGGACGGCGGCGGCTCGTCCCGGCACACGTACGGGATCGGGCGCAACAACGTCGGGGACCTGATCTGCCTGAGCGGCGCCCAGTCGGGCTGGAAGTGCGACGTGCAGGTCAAGCGGGTCGACGTGGAGACGACGAACGACGAGGGGACGAAGATCCGGCCGGTGGACGTCGCGGAGTCGAAGGGCGGCGACCGCCGGGCGATCGCGGCGAAGGGGGACAGCGGCGGCCCGGCACTGGCGAACCCGTCCGGCACGAACGGCGACATGGAGGCCCGGGGCGTGATGGTGGCCGCCCGCTCGGAGGTCGGCTGCCCGAGCGGCTCCACCGCGCACCCGACCACGTGCTATTCGCAAGTGATGTACGTGCCGATGACGCCGGTGGTGAACCAGATGGGCTTCTCCCTCTCCTGACCCCGGGCGGCGGCAGCGCGCGTGAAGCGTGAGAAGTCGGCCCGTCCGACTTCTCACGCGGAACCCTCAGAGGGAGGAGCCGAGCGTGATCGCCTGGACGCCGGGCAGCTCCGCGAATCCAGCGGAAGCGTCCGTCGTGACCAGCACCCGGGCGGTGGCCACCGCGGTCGCCGCGATGATCAGATCATGGGCGCCCCGCGGCTTCCCCTGCCTGCGGACGTGCGCCATGAGCCTCGCGTGGATTCGAGCCGTCTCCGGCGTGTAGTCCTCCACCGGAACGACCGCGAGAACGGCGTCCACGAAGCTCTGTCGGCGAAGGCGACGGGCATCGTCCGCCAGCTCCACCCCGAGGTGCAGTTCAGCTGCGGTGACCGCGGCGATGGCCACGTCATCGGCGGGATCGAACAGCCTGCCGGTTCCGTGCCGTTCCGCCTGAATCAGAACACCGGTGTCGAGAATCAGTCGGCGGGCCACTCGGTCACCTCGTCGTCGAGCAGGGCGCGAGCGGATTCCACATCCGCCGCGAAGTCCTCATCCGGCCCGAATCGCCGGAGGACGTCATTGAGCGCGGCTCCATTGCCCGAGGGGGCCGGCCCGATCACCGCGATGCGGCGGCCGCCTCGGGTGACGATGATCGTCTCGCCGTGCTCCGCCGAGTCCAGCACGGCGGCGAAGCTTCTCGAAGCCTCTGTTGCAGTCATCAGCCTCATGGAATCAGATTATCTGAGACAGGGCCCGAGGGCGAGGGGGGTGAAGCTCTGCGTCGCAGGGCTGCGCGAGAAGTCGGCGAGGTCGACTTCTCGCGCAGCCGCAGCCGCAGGCGCGGGCCGGTCCGCCGTCGGGGCGGCGGGGTAGCGTGGATTGACGAGCTGTCATGTCGGCCCGAGGGGAGCGAGGTTCGCATGGTCAAGGTGAAACTTCTGGTGACGGCGGGGATCGCGCTCGCCCTCGCCGGTGCGGCCGGGTGCTCCGGAGGCGGGGGCGGGGGCGGTTCGTCGGACCCGGGCGGCCCGACCGTCACGTTCTCCCCGCCTTCGGGGCTCAAGGTGGCTCCGTCGGATCTCCGGCTGGAGACCCTCATACCGACGCGGACCCCGGCCGCCCCGGCCGTGGATCCGTCGATCGTCCTCGGCAGCGCCCTCAGGGCTTCCCTGCCCACGGCGGAGACCGTCCCGTCCGGCTGGACCCTCAACACCAAGTACGGCCCCGCCACCCCGTCGGACAGCGGGGCGCAGGTCCTCTCCGGCACCACGGGGCTGGGGCCCACGGCGCCGTGCGGCGTCATGAACAACATGACCGTCCTGGACGGCGAGGCCGCGTACGCCAGCCAGCAGATACGGTCCACCGACGGCAACGAGTACGCCGCCCTGGTGACCGTGGACTCCTTCCGCACCGGGCAGGCGGCGAAGCAGCTGGCCGTCACGAGGGACTTCGCGGCGCGCTGCCCGTCGTTCACCGAGAAGGGCACGGGCGCCGGCCACAGCGATGTGGAAGTGCGCCTCGTCGCCAAGCCCCTGGACGGGCTGGGCGACGAGGCGCTGGACTTCAAGATGCTCCCGGAGGGGAACTACCTGGGCAACGAGACGGTGCTCGTCCGCATCGGCGATCGGGTGCTGAACCTCCGGTGCGGCGCCGACAAGTACGGCGACTTCCCTGACACGGCGGCGCTGGCGCGGGAACTGGCCAAGCTCGTCAAGTAATCAGCCGTGGGGGTTGGCCGGGGTGGGGAGGGCGAGTTCGACCCAGGTGGTCTTGGGAGGGGCTGGGGAGGAGGACGTCCGGCTGAAGTGCCAGGAGGACCTCACGGCGCGACCGACCTCGTCATTCAACTTCGTGATCTACGAGGCCGCCTTCCACACGAACATCGGCGGCTCCGAGGCCCTCGGAGTCGCCGATTCTGCGGAGTTCATCGAGAAGGTCGCGGGGCAGTTGTAGAAAGAGGGGGCGTTCGCACCCGAAGCTCAAGCCGCGCGGGCCGAGTGACCCTTTAGTGGAACGGTGGGGTAACCACCACCCAACCACCCCCGTACGCAGCAGATATGACTTATCGTCACAGCTTTTCCACAGGCAGTTCCGGCATGTAGCGTTCCCAGCAACGAAACAACCCCCGCCGGTGCTACCAACACCGAACGGGGGTCTGACCAGAACGATCGAAAGCACTCGACCTGTGGCTACCCACAACCCTACCGCCATGGCCGCCCCCGGATACGGCAAGCAGTCCGCGCCGGAGCAACTCCCCCGCTCCGCCAACGACTTCGCCCACCTCCCGGCCCGCGAGGCCTACCTCGCCTCGCTCATCGACCGCCTCCCCGACGGCGCCGCCATGGACGTCAAGACCCTCGCCGCCCTCCAGCCCCACTACGGGCAGATGGCCTGCCGCACCGCCCTCAACAACCTCTCCGCCGCAGGTCACCTGCGCCGCGTCCGCGAACGCCTCAGCTCCAAGGACTGCCGCTGGGTGTTCCACACCCACTTCTCCCGCACCCCCCGCTCCGACGCGTGGTGGGCCCACTTCATCGCCACCGGCGGCGACCACAACAGCGACGGCGGCAGCGGCGACGCGTCAACACCCGCCGCACCCGATCCCCCCGAAGAGCGAACGCCCAACCGCACCCACCACCCCAACCGCAGACCCGCATCATCGAATGCACCGCCTGCCGTACCCCCTGCCGCCCCCACGCCCTCCTCGGCGGCCTCTGCCGCACCTGCCGAAGCGCCCCCACGACCCCACCACCACCCCGCCAAGGCCTCTCCCCGGCCGCCGTGCGCCGCCACGCCGCCCGAATCCGCCAAGCCATGGCCACATCCCCGGGATCGTGAATATTCACAGGCCTCGACGTGAACCTATGCGAAATCCCAAGGTGAACTAGGTAACAAACCTTGAATTCCAAGACACCCGGTTTGCCCACATGCTGAGATCCGTGCGATAGTCGAGGCAGCCCAACGGCGGGCGACACACCACGCCGACCTGGGCTGATGACTTCGGCGGGCCCGACCTGGCACTGCCGACGCCCATCGCGCGGCACGCACCCCCTTGGCCGGCGCGATGACTTGCAGGGGCCCCCATCCGCCGGACCACGGCGAATCCGGGGGCCCCGCGTGTTTTCCCCGCGCGCTTCCCCCGCGCGTCTTCCGGCGAGAGCCCGCGAGAACCGGGACTCAGGACCGCTCGCGCACCTTCAGCTCGAACCACACGCCCTTGCCCCGTGGCAGCAGGTCCGCCCCCCACCGGTCGGAGAGGTCGTCGACGATCCGCAGCCCCCGCCCCCGCTCGTTCACCGGCTTCGCCTCCGCGAGGATCATGCAGGGCAGCGCCCGGGAGGAGTCCCGGACCTCGACCCGGAGCCACCCGGGCTTGCGGCTGACGTGCAGCCCGATGGTGCGCCCGGCCGCGTGCCGGACGGCGTTGGCCACCAGTTCGCCGGTGAGCAGTTCCCCGGCCTCCAGGTGCTGGTGGAGGTCCCAGGACTCCAGGACGGAGAGCACCAGCCGGCGCGCCACCGGGGCCGACTCCGGCCGCGACGGCAGCCGCACCTCGTTCGGCGCGGACGGGTCGCGGAGTCTTCCGGAATACAGCGCTTCCAGTTCCGCCGAGCTGAGCCGCTCCAGCGCCGAGAGCCCACCCTGGACGCCGACGCCGGTCCAGGACGCCTCGGCAACCGCACCGGCCCCGGAAACTGATGACTGATCTGTTTCGCCCCAACCCGCCATGCGGACCATCATTGCGGAACGCAAGCAGCCGCGTACGGACAATGAGCAAACGATCTCCCCGAGTCGGCATATGCCGGAAGCAAGAGAGGGCCGACCCGGGCCGACTTTCGTCAAGCCCGGGTTGACCCGACCCCCCCTTCAGCAGCCGTTTACCAGCTGCCCCACGGGACGTTCCAGCCACTCAGACCGTTCGCCGGGTCGAGCGTCTCCTTCTTGGTCGAGTTCTTCACGACCATCACGTCGCCGACCAGCGTCCCGTCGTAGAACTTGCCCATCGTGGTGCCCGAGCCGCCGCCCTTGACATCCCGCAGGCCCACGCAGCCGTGGCTGACGTTGTCCTCGCCGAACGCGTCGCTCCAGTAGTTGCCGTGCACGTACGTGCCGGATTCGGTGAGCCGCATCGAGTGCGGGACCTGGAGGTCGTACGGCGCGCCGGTCATGCCGGGCATGGTGCTGGACTGCATCCGCACCACGCCCTCCTTCGACATGACCACCATCGTCCCGTTCCAGGTGGGGTGTTCGGGCGAGCCGGAGGTGATGTCGATCTCGCTCGACTGACCACTCTGTACGACCGTCATCTTGTGTGCGGCGGCGTCAACCGTCGAAATCTGGGACCGCCCGATCGTGAAGGGCTCGTCCCGGTCCGCGCCGTACACCCCCGGGGCGATCTCGACGCTCTTCAGCCGGTAGTGCACGACCACCTTCGTCCCCGGTGCCCAGTACTGCTCCGGACGGAAGTCCAGCCGACGCTCGTCGAACCAGTGGCCCTTCACCACGGTGCCGTTGCTGGTCTCGAAGGTGATGCCCTTCACGACGTCGTCCTTGTTCTTGACGTCCTTGCCGAAGTTCACCGAGACGATCATTCCGACGCCGTAGGTGGCGTCGTCGTCCACGTTGTCCGAGGCCTTGGTCAGCGCCGTCGGGGTCAGCGTGGTGAAGCTGCTGTCCGCCGTGGCGACCGCGCCCTCGGCGTCCGCCGCCATCGCGCTGACCTGGTAGGCGGTGCCGACCTCCAGACCGGCCGTCGGCGTCCAGGAGGCGCCGTCGGCGGAGATGGTGCCGGGGACCTCCTTGCCCGTCCTGTCGCTCACCTTGACGGTGGTGAGCTTGCCCCCGCTGGCGCCGACCTTGAGCGCGTTCGGAGCCACGTCCACCGCACCGGCCTTGGGCTCGATGCTCACGGCCGCCTTGGAGACCTTCGGCACCGCGCTGGTGGCCGTCGCCGTCGGCTTGCCCCCGGCGCCGGCGCCGGCCGCGCCGGCCCCCAGGTCGGCCTTCGCGGCACCGCCACCGCCGCCACCGCAGGCGGCCGTCAGCGTCATCGCCCCGCCGACCAGCCCGACGGCCACCACCCTGCGTATCGACCGCATCGTCGATTCCCTCCCTCAGAAAAACCCGAGAAACTCCCCGTTGGACCCGACGGACCCGCTCGGTATACGCATCCGGTCACCGAAAAGGTTGCGCCGTTGGTGCGGCTCATCGCCCCGGAAACCGCGGCGGCCCGACCCCAACGAGTGAGGACCGGGCCGCGCGGCGGAGGACTCGCTGCAGGGCCCGGACTACCGGGCCCTACGTGCGGGTAGGGCCTACCAGTTGGCCCAGTCCACGTTCCAGCCGCCCAGCCCGTTGGAGGGCGAGACGGTCTTCTCCTTGGTGTTCACGACCTTGATCGGGTCGCCGATCAGCGAGTCGTTGAAGAACTTGCCGGCGACCGAGCCGTCACTGCCGCCCTTGACGTCCTGCATCGACACGCAGCCGTGGCTGGCGTTGGTCTTGCCGAACGGGCTGGCCCAGTAGTTGCCGTGCACGAAGGTGCCGGAGGTGGTCAGCCGCATGGCGTGCGGCACGTCCTTGATGTCGTACTCGCCGCCGAGACCGACGGTCTGCGAGTTCATCCGGGTGACCTTCTCCTTGGACATGACCACCATGGTCCCGCCCCAGGACGGCGTGGCGTCCGCGCCCAGGGTGACCGGCACGGTGGTGCTCTGGCCGCCCTTCTCGATGGTCATCTGGTGCGACTTGGCGTCCGCGGTGGAGATCATCGAGCGGCCGATGGTGAACGGCTCGTCCTTGTCCACGTCGCCGTAGACGCCCGGGGCGATCTCGACGTTCTTCAGCCGGTACTTGACGGTCACCTTGGTGTCCGGCGCCCAGTACTGCTCCGGACGGAAGTCCACCCGCTGGTCGCCGAACCAGTGGCCCTTCACCACGGTGCCGTTGCTGGTCTCGAAGGTGATGCCCTGGACGACCGCGTCCTTGTTCTTGACGGCCTTGTTGAAGTTCACCGAGACGATCATGCCGACGCCGTAGGTGGCGCCGTCGCTGATGTTGTCGTTGGTGGAGGCCTTCTTGTCCGGTGTCAGCGTGGTGAACGTGGTGGTGGACGCGGCCACCAGGCCCTCGCCGTCCTTGGCCTGGGCGTTCACCTTGTACGCCATGCCCACTCCGAGCGGCGCCGCGGGCTTCCAGCCGCTGCCGTCCGGGGTGATCGCGCCCTCGACCGGCTTGCCGTTCTTGTCGGTCACCTCGACCGTGGTGAGCTTGCCGTTCGAGACGGCCACCTGGAGCCCGTTCGGCGCGACGTCCTGGGCGCCGTCGGCCGGCTGGACCGCGAACACCGCGGCCGAGGGCTTCGGGGTGGAAGCCCCGCCGCCGTCCGCCGCCGGCGCCGAAGCCGCGTTGCCGCCCCCCGAACCGCCCGAACCGCTGTCCTTGTCATCGCCACAAGCCGCGGTCAGCAGCAGCACCCCGCCCATGACCAGCGCCATCGCACTCTTCCGCCCGTAGCGGTTGGTGGTGCGTATCGCTGCGCCGGCCGTCTTCCCCGTCTTCACGGTTTCTCCCCTCCCGGTATTCACTCTCTTGACGCGTTGAGTGCCCCCATAAGTTGCACCGGACCTCGATCTTTCGGGCCGGGCTGGCGACGCGCCGGAGCAGGATAACTAAGCCATCCGGGTGAAACCTGAGAGGAGCCGTGTTGACGATGAGTGAAACCGGTGTGAAGACGGTCCAGAAGGGTGGGAACCGGTGGGAAAAGGACCGAACGGGCGGAAGGGAAGGGC
>NZ_JBHUAF010000292.1:0-10945 GCF_042789895.1 Kitasatospora sp. NPDC056783 | reverse complement strand
CCAGCGGGTCTGACCAGCGCCGCGAGGCCGCCCGTACCCGAGGCCCGTACCCGACGCCCGTACCCGACCCCCGCGTGGTAAGTCGGCCCGGCCGACTTCCCACGCGGGGGCACCCGGGGAAGGGCTCAGCGCTTGAGGATGAAGGTGAAGTCGTCGCTGAGCCTGCCGTCCAGCCGGACCGCCGACACGAGCCGGCCCTGCGCGAGGAGCCGCTCGACCTCGCCGCGCGACAGGCCGCAGGCCTCGGCGATCAGCCGCACCGGGCGGACGGGGACGGGGGCCGCGAAGCGGACCGAGACGTCGAGCACCTCGTGGTCCAGGGGATTCGAGCCGCCGGTGTCCAGGCGCCAGGCGCCGCCCCAGTCGAGGGCGACGCGGCCCCGCCGCAGCACCGCCGGGTCCTGGAGCAACTCGGCCGTCAGGCCCGGGTCGTTGGCGTGCAGCCGGTCCAGCAGATCGGGCCGTACGGAGCGCACCCGCGCCCGCTCCAGGACGGTGAGCTTGTCGGTCCGCCCGCACCCGGTGCAGAGCACCAGCAGCCAGACGTCGATGAGTTTGTGGTTGGCGTTGACACGGAATCTGCCGCTCGCCCGGAAGCGTTCGGACGCGCACGTGTGGCAGCGCCGTCGGACAAGGGGCAGGCAGGTGGGCATGACCACCCAGGTTTCGAGCACAGGGGTACACCGTTTCCAGTGAGAAGTCCGCAGCGGAAAGGAGCGCGGCGCACGGGCGCGACGCGCGACAGATCAGCGATCGGGAGGTCTCACACGGTGTACAACGGGATTCCCTTGGCTAGGCGGCCTGGCAGGACGGCACGGTAACCCCGCGCGCGGCCGCGCTGCCACCGGTTTTCCGCGGCGGCGCCCGCAACGCAGAGAGACCGCTCGGGCCAGCGAACGGGCCGGGCGGTCTCTGCTGTTCGGACGGACCCATGCGCCAACACGGCCCGCTGCCGATGATCCCGAATTTGTTGGAGTGAACAGCGCCCCCGGGTTCCGGACCCGACAGGTCCGGGTGACGCCGCTCCAAATCGTCACATCCCGCCAGGAGGGCTCACAAGGGCGCGTTGCACAAAGGCGCATCAAAATCCGGTTTCAGTTCGTTGAACTGTGCGTCTCTGCTAGGGCGTTCGCAAAATTGCGGGCAGGGGGCGGGACTCTGACGCATCAATCCGCGCGATGTTCACCGAACCGATTGGGATTCACCCGTACGCCTGACAGAGTGTGATGCCACCGGACACACAGTGCGACGCCAACCGCACAAGTGCCCGCCCGTTGGAGTGGACAGTGATATGGAGGGTTCCTCGATGACGAGGAAGCGAAACAAGCACCCGCGCACCCGCGACCGCGCCCGCTGCGCGACGGCGGACGGCCCGGCCGGCGTGACGGCCGTGGTGGTCGTCGTGGTCGTGGTCGTCCTGACGGTCGCGCTGGCCGCCGCCCTGGTGGCGACCGGCATGTCGGCCGGAGCCGCGCTCGAACTGGCCACGGGCGGCTGCCTGTTGGCCGCAAGGCTCCGACGGGGGCGGGCCTAGGAAGAGCGCCTGCCTGCGATGGGACGCCGAGAGAAGCCGGTCGAGGCGGCCGAGCCGGCGCTGCGCCGACTGGCCGAATGGCTGCGCGAGCAGCGCAAGGAGGCGAAGTTGACGTACCGTCAGCTCGCCGATCGGACCAACTACCACCCCACCACCCTGCAACGGGCCGCCGCCGGGCGCTCCGTGCCGAGCTGGAAGGTCGTCGAGGCCGTCGTCCGCGAATGCGGCGGCGACCTCAAGACGGCCCGCCGCAAGTGGTCCCAGGCCAACTACTGGGCCCACGTCCCGCATCCGTCGAGGACCCGGCGGCTGCGCGCGCCCCGGCGGGTCGACCCCGAACAGGTCGACTCCTTCGCCGACCTGCGCCGCGCGATGCACGAGATGCGCCGCAAGGCCGACTGGCCCTCCCTGAGGGAACTGGACCGCCGGGCCCGCGACCGGGGCGCACGGCTGCCCTCCAGCACCCTGGCCCTGGTCCTCAAGGGTGAGGCCCCGCTGCGCAAACCCGTGTTCCTCGCCTACATGGACGTCTGCGGGGTCAAGGAGGCCCGCCGCGCCCTGTGGGCGGCCGCCTGGGACCGGACGAACAACGCCCGGACCCCGCTCCCGGTCAACTCCCGTACGTACCACAGCGAGTTCGTCCGGGCCATGCAGTCCTCCAGCGCGGGCACCCCGACGGACACCCTGTTCAGACTGTGGATGACCCTGCGCACCAACCTGGCCGCCGAGCGGGACGAAGGGCCCGCCCACCCCGCCGCGGCGGGCCGCGAAGGCACCGACGACAACCCGTCGTTGCTCGTGTGACCCAAGTCCGCGGGTGGGGCGCGCCACCCGCGCCCCGCCCGCGGACCGGCACCCATCCGCGGAGCGGCACCCGCCCGCGGACCGGCACCCATCCGCGGAGCAGCACCCACCCCGCGCCACCCCGGGACACCACCATGCCGACACCACCGCACAAGCCGGCCGCCCCCGCCCCCGCGCCCGCCCTGGGCCTGTGGGCGCTGCACGACCTCCACCGGCGCCACTACCTCGACTACGCCGCGCTGCTCCTGCCGCCCGCCGACGCGCCACGGGCCGTGCGCGACGCCTTCCATGAACTCGGCGGCCACTGGCTCGACGCCCTGTCCACCGCCAGCCCGACGGCCTGCGCCTGGCAGGCGGTCAGCGGCCGGGTCCGCATCCTGGCCGGCCCGCGCCCGTTCCACCCGGTCGCCCACCTCACCGCCGCCCAGCAGGACGTCCTGCTGCTGCACCTGGTCCTCGGCCTGTCCGCCGCCGAGGTCGCCGCCCTCACCGGCACCGAGCCCGCCGCCGTCCACGTCCGGCTCCGCTCCCTGGCCGCCGCCCGCCGCTGAGAGCCGCCGCCCGCCCGGCCCCGGGGAGGTCCGGCCCCGGCCGGGACCGGAGCCGGAGCCGGGGCCGGGGCCGGGACCGGACCGGAGGCTAGAGTCCCGGGTGAGCACCACCGCGCCGCCCGAGGAGACCCCGCCATGCCGACCGACCCCACCGCCCCCGCGACCCCCGCCCCCACCGCGCACCCGCACGCCGCGCGCCTCGGCCTGGGCACCGCGGCCGTCGGCCGGCCCGGCTACATCAACCTCGGACGCGACACCGACCTGCCCGCCGAACGCACCGTCGAGGCCCTGCGCCGACGCACCCACACCCTGCTCGACGCCGCGTACGCCGCCGGCGTGCGCTACCTCGACACCGCCCGCTCCTATGGCCGCGCCGAGGAGTTCCTCGGCCAGTGGCTCACCGCCCACCCCGAGGCCGCGGCCCAGGTCACGGTCGGCAGCAAGTGGGGCTACACCTACACCGCCGACTGGCACACCAGCGCAGCCGGCGCCCACGAGGTCAAGGAACACTCCACCGCCGTCTACGACCGCCAGATCCGCGAGACCCGCACCCACCTCGGCGACCACCTCGACGTCTACCTGATCCACTCCGTCACCCCCGACAGCCCCGCCCTCACCGACCCCGCCCTGCACGAGCGCCTCGCCGCCCTCGCCGCCGAGGGCGTCCGGATCGGCCTGTCCACCAGCGGCCCCGCCCAGGCCGACACCATCCGCCGCGCTTTCGCCGTCACCGCCGCCGGCCGCCCGCTGTTCACCGCCGTCCAGTCCACCTGGAACCTGCTGGAGACCTCCGCCGCCCCCGCCCTCGCCGAAGCCCGTACGGCCGGCTGGCTCGTCGTGGTCAAGGAGGCCATGGCCAACGGCCGCCTGGCCGGGCGCAACGCCACCGGCCCCGACACCGCCGCGCTGCGCACCCTCGCCGCCCGCGCCGGCACCACCCCCGACGCCCTCGCCCTGGCCGCGGCCGCCGCCCAGCCCTGGGCCGACGTCGTGCTGTCCGGCGCGGCCACCCTCGGCCAGCTCGCCTCCAACCTCACCGCCGCCGGCCTGCGCCCGGCCCCCGAGGACCTGGCCGCCCTCGACGCCCTGGCCGAGCCCGCCGAGGCGTACTGGGCGACGCGGGCCGGGCTGCCCTGGTCCTGACGCACTGCCGGGGGCGGGGACGCCACCCGGTCCTGTCAGTGCGCGCCCCTACGGTGAGCCGCATGACCGAGCCCCTGGACCTCGCCGCCGCCCTCGCCGCCCTGACCGTCCCCCTGCCGCCCGGCCGCCTGGCCGGCGGGGACGACGACGGCGCGGAGCCGGTGCTGTGGGTCAGCGACGCCCCCGCCCCCGCCGGCCTGTGGGCGCGGCTGCACCGCGCCCACCCGGACAGCGGCCTGTGGCCACTGCTGCTCACCCCGCTGGACCACGGCGACCCCGACTACCGCCCCTGGCTGTCCGGCGAGCTCTACCCGGGCGACGCCGCCGTGCCCGGCCTCTACGACCCCGCCGCCCTGCTGGCCACCTGGTGGAAGCAGATCGCCGAGGACGAGGACGAGGACGGTGACGGCGAGGACGGTGGGCCGAGCGAGGACGCCGAGATCCTCGACGAGTCCCTCGCCCCCTACGGCCGCGCCTTCCCCGGCACCGCCCCCGCCGCCACCGTCCCCGACGGCGCCGCCGGCCGCGAGGCCCGCGCACTGGCCGACGTGCTGGGGTCCTTCAAGGACGTGCGCCTCGGCCTGGTCCGCGCCGACAGCGGCGCCCACGCCCTCGCGGTGTGCGGCTGGGGCGGCCCCGTGAACCACGAGAACGACACCGCCAAGATCGCCGCCGTGCTCGCCGACTGGGAGCGCCGCTTCGGCGCCCAGGTCGTCGAAGTCGGCTTCGCCACCCTGGATCTGAGCGTCCCCGTACCGCCCGCCACCCTCGCCGAGGCGCTCCCGCTGGCCGCCGAGCACACCGCCTTCTGCCCCGACCTCGTCTTCCAGGGCGCCGAAACCCTCACCGCGTACGCCGAGCAGCTGGTGGGCGCCCACCAGTGGTCCTTCTGGTGGGACTGACCGGCCCGCCGGCGGCCGGGACGGTGACCCCCGGCCGCCGGCGAGGTGTCGGTGTGGCATGCTGCGCCCGGCCGCGAACCGGGCCCGAGCACTGACCACCCCCCAGGAACACCCGAGGAGCACCCCCTGAACACCGCCTGGGCCGAAGTTCTGTCCTCGGGCCTGCTGGCGCTCGTCCTGGTGTGCGCCGTCGCCCGGCCGTGGGGCTGGCCGGAGGCCGCCGTCGCCGTCCCGGCCGCCGCCCTGCTGGTGGCCACCGGCGCCGTCCCCCTGGACCACGCGACGGCCGAGGCCGCCCGGCTCGGGCCGGTGATCGGCTTCCTGGCCGCCGTCCTGGTGCTGGCCAAACTCTGCGACGACGAGGGGCTGTTCCGCGCCTGCGGCGCCTGGATGGCCCGCAGCGCCGCCGGGCGCCCGCGCCGCCTGCTGGCCCAGGTGTTCACCGTCGCCGCCGTGGTCACCGCGGTGCTCAGCCTGGACGCCACCGTCGTCCTGTTCACCCCCGTCGTCCTGGCCACCGCCGCCCGCCTGGGCGCCCGCCCCGCCCCGCACCTGTACGCCTGCGCCCACCTGTCCAACACGGCCTCGCTGCTGCTGCCCGTCTCCAACCTGACCAACCTGCTCGCCTTCACCGCCAGCGGCCTGAGCTTCGGCCGCTTCGCCGCCCTGATGACCCTGCCCTGGCTGGCCGCCGTCGGCGTCGAGTACCTGGTGCTGCGCCGCTTCTTCGCCGCCGACCTGGACGCCGCCACGGCCGGCGCGCCCGAGGACGGGCCGGCCCCCGCCATGCCGGTGTTCGCCCTGGCCACCGTCGCCGCCACGCTCGCCGGGTTCGTCCTCGCCTCCGCCCTGCACGTCAACCCCGCCTGGGCGGCGGCGGCCGGCGCCACGGCCCTGGCCGTACGCGCCCTGGCCCGGGGCCACGCCACCGCCGCCACGGTGGTGCGCTCGGCCGCCCTGCCGTTCCTCGCGTTCGTCCTGGCCCTGGGCATCGTGGTGCGCGCGGTCGTCGACAACGGCCTGTCCGCCGCCCTGGCCCACCTCGTCCCCTCCGGCACCACGCTGCCCGCCCTGCTCGCCACCGCCGCGCTGGCCGCCGTCCTCGCCAACGTCATCAACAACCTGCCCGCCACCCTCGCCCTGGTGCCGCTGGCCGCCCCGTTGGGCCCCGGCGCCGTCCTCGCGGTCCTGCTCGGGGTGAACATCGGCCCCAACCTCGGCTACGCCGGCTCGCTGGCCACCCTGCTGTGGCGCGGCATCGTCCGCGACCACGGAGTACCGGCCGACCTGCGCCAGTTCACCCGCCTGGGCCTGCTCACCGTCCCCGCCGCCCTCACCGCCGCCGTCCTGGCCCTGTGGGCCTCGCTGCGCCTGATCGGCACCTGACCGGGGCCTGACCGGGGCCGGGGCCGAGCGGAGCTGGAAGCCGGCGGGCCCGGCTTCCAGCGGCGCGTACCGAGGCGGGTCCGGAGCTCCGCTCAGTACTCGGAGCTGGGGGCCGCCGTGGCCGGGCCGAGGTCCGGTTCGTCGCGCAACTCCACGGCCGTGCCGTGGTGTTCGAGTTCCAGGACGACCAGCTCGTTGGTCCCGGCGCGCCACAGCGGGGCGGGGGCGTAGAGGGTGCGCTGGGGGCCGGCGGCGCAGTGGCGGCCGAGGAGGAAGCCGTTGAGCCACAGCAGGCCCCGTCCCCAGCCGGGCAGGGCGAGGAACGCGTCGGCGGGGGAGGGGAGTTCGGCGGTGAAGCGGTGGAAGGCCGGTTCCCCGGCGCGGGCCTCCTCCCCGGCGTTGGCCGCTTCCTCGTCGGTGAAGCGCAGCGCGGTGAGGTCGCCCAGCGGCAGCGGGCGGATCTGCCAGCCGAAGAGCCGCTGGTGGCCGTGCGAGACACCGCGGGTGATGCCCTTGCGGTCGTCCATCTGCGGGCCGTAGTTCACCCGGCCCAGCGCCTCGACCAGGATGTCCAGGACGACCCCGTCGGGCCCGGTGGCCAGCGGCAGCGTCGCGCCGGGGGAGTTGCGGTCCAGCACTCCGAGCGGGCGCCCGTCCGCGAACACCTGCGCCCGGTCGGCCAACCCGTCGATGCGCAGCGGGAGTTCGGGGCGCGGGCCGGGAACGCGGGTGCGGTAGTGGATCAGGCCCCGGTCCTGGCCGACCCGCTCCATCGGCAGCGGAGCGGCGTGGCGCCGCACCCGCGACAGCACGTCCAGGGCCCCGGCCAGGGTCGCCCGGCCGCGCGCGGGCTCCAGGCGCCGGGGGTCCACCCGCGCCGGCGGGGCGGGAAGTTCGCCGTCCGGCAGCGGCAGGTAGCGGCCGATGACCTCGCGCAGGGCGTGGAACTTGGCGGTGAGTTCGCCGGCCTCGCCGATCGGCGCGTCGTAGTCGTAGCTGGTGACGGTCGGCTCGTAGCCGGCGTCCAGCGGGTGGGCGCCGGCGTGGTTGGCGCCGGCCCACAGGCCGAAGCTGGTGCCACCGTGGGCCATGTAGAGACTGACGGAGGCGCCGGTGGCGAGGAGTTCGTCGAGGGCGGCGGCGCTCTCCTTCGGGTCGCGGACGTGGTGGGGCAGGCCCCACTGGTCGAACCAGCCGATCCAGAACTCCATGGCCGTCAGCGGGCCCTGGCCCTGGTGGCGGCGGAGCACCGCCAGGCGTTCGGGGGCGCGCGAGCCGAAGGTGGCGGTGGCGAGGAGGCCGGGGACGGCGCCGCCCTGCTGCATGGTGTCGTGGGCGCCGTCGGTGGTGAACAGCAGGCAGTCCACCCCGCGCCGCACCAGGCCGTCGCGCAGGTGGGCGAGGTAGGCGGCGTCGTCGCCGTAGCTGCCGTACTCGTTCTCCACCTGCATCGCCACCACCGGGCCGCCCCGGCTCGCCAGCAGCGGCAGCAGTTCGGGCACCACCGCGTCGAACCAGCCGTCCACCTCGGCCAGGTACGCCGGGTCGGCGCAGCGCAGCCGCAGCCCGTCCACCGCCAGCAGCCGGGCGGGCAGCCCGCCGAAGTCCCACTCCGCGCAGATGTACGGGCCGGGGCGCAGGATGACGTCCATCCCGAGGTCGCCGGCCAGCCGAACGAAGCGCGCCACGTCCCGCCAGCCGGTGAAGTCGACGGTGCCGCCGGGCAGTTCGTGGAAGTTCCACGGCACGTAGGTGTCGACGGTGTTCACCCCGAGCGCCCGCACCCGCCGCAGCCGGTCCTCCCACAGCCCGGGGTGCACCCGGAAGTAGTGCACCGCCCCGGCCACCACCCGGTGCGGGGCCCCGTCCCGGACGAACCCGTCCGCGTCGTACCCGAGCATGAGCGCACCCGCCTTCGAACCGGAGACCCTGACCGTGCCGAGCGTAGGGCGTGTCCGGCGATTCCCGCCGGGTGCGCGCCGTCGGGGCACGCACCTCGCGGCCCGGGCGGTGGTTCGGGCGGCGGTCCGGGGGCCGGCCGGCTACGGCCGCTCGCGCTCGCGCCACCAGGCGACCGTCGCCCGGACCTGCTCCTCCAAGGGCGTGGCCCGCACCGTGAACGCCGCCTCGTAGGCGGAGCAGTCCACCACGAACGGCCGGTCGAACTGGTAGCGCGTCTCCCGCAGTTCGCGCAGCAGCGGCGAGAACAGCCCCGCCGCCGCGAGGACGGCCGAGGGCAGCGGCCGCACCGCGACCGGCCCGGCGCCGGCCTCGGCGGCCAGGTGTCCGGCCATCGCGCGCACCGGCAGCGGCGGGGCGGTGGGCACGTGCCAGGCCCGGCCCCAGGCCCGTTCGTCCTCCGCGACCTCGGCCATCGCCCGGGCCACGTCCGGCAGGTAGGTCCAGCTGTGGGGGGCATCCGGGTCGCCGAGCACCGTGACCGGGCGGCCCTTGAGCAGTCGGGGCATCACCCGCGCGGCCAGGTGGCCGCCGTCGGTGACGCCGGGGCCGAAGAAGTCCGAGGCCCGCACCTCCACCGCCCGGATCCGCCCGGCCTCGTGCAGCGTCCGCACCCGCTCCCAGGACGCCGCCCGCACCCGCCCCTTGGGGCCGGTCGCGGCGAGCGGCAGGTCCTCGGTCATCGGCCCCGCGACCGGCCCGTAGCCGTACAGGTTGCCGAGCATGACCAGTACCGCGCCGCTCTCCTCGGCCGCCGCGCACAGCGAGGCCGTCAGCCCCGGCCACAGCCGCGTCCACTGGGGCAGCGGCGGCGCGGCGCAGCCGTGGACGGCGGCGGCCCCGTGCGCGGCCCGTGCCAGCGCCGCGGGGTCGCTCGCGTCCAGGGCCAGGTGCTCGACGCCGGGGACGGCCGGGCGGGCGGGGCGCCCGCCGCGGGTGACGACCCGCACCTCGTGGCCGCGCCCGGCCAGCAGGCGGGCGGTGGCGGCCCCGGCGGGCCCGTGTCCGACGACCAGGTGGAAGCTCATCCGCCACACCCTAGCGCCGCCCCCGGTGTGCCTCTGACCGGGCGCAACGCGCTGTTCGCCGGGGATGTTTGAAGGAGTCGCACATAATTGGTATGGCAATCGTAAAAGTGGATCTATGCTGTCGGTCGTTCATGATCCACAGCGCGAAGCAGGTCCTCTGTCTATGAAGCTCCCCCGGGTGTCCGCCGTCGTCGCGGCCGCCGTCCTGGCCCCCGCCGTGCTCTTCCCCTCCTCGGCCTCGGCCGCCGACACCCCGAAGCCGGCCGGCATCTCCGGCCCCGACACCGGCTCCGACTCCGTCAAGGACACCGCCCCCGAGGACACCGCGTCCCAGGGCGACACCCCCAAGGGCGCCGACGGCCAGGAGCAGCGCGACCGCGCCGAGGTCGAGCGCATCCTCGCCAACTCGCCCGCCGAATCCTGGTGCAGGGTGCACGAGGGCGCCGCGAAGGCCCTCCAGGGCACCGCCGCCGACCTGCGCCACTTCCTGGAGACCGAACTCGACGGCCTCCAGAAGTCGGACAACCGGCTGCTGGTCGCCCGCCTCCGCAACGGCGCCGGCCCGGTCCTCGACGCGGCCGCCCGGGCCGCCATCAACGCCGGCGACGACGCCATCGCCGAGTTCCTGAAGACCGGCCAGTACGCCGCCCGCGCCGAGGACGAGGACCGCGCCGAGGTCGAGCGCATCCTCGCCGACTCGCCGGCCTGGTCCAAGGTGCGCGAGGGCGCCGCGAAGGCCCTCCAGGGCACCGCCGCCGACCTGCGCCACTTCCTGGAGGCCGAGCTGGAGCCGAGCCGCCGGACCGACAACCGGGTGCGGGTCGTCCAGATCGAGTCCCTCGGCGGCCCGGCGGTCAAGAAGGCCGCCGCCCAGGCGCTGGAGGGCAGCTACCAGGACATCCTCGACTTCCTGGCGACCGGCCAGCACGCCGCCCGCGCCGAGGACGAGGACCGCGCCAGGATCGAGGCCATCCTCGCCGACCCCAAGACCGGCCGCGGCGTGCGCGAGGGCGCCGAGAAGGCCCTCAAGGGCGGCGCCGCCGAGCTGCGCCACTTCCTGGAGGCCGAGCTGCCCCGGCTGCGCGCCGACGACAACCGGGTCAAGCTCTCCCAGCTCATGTCCAGTGGCGGCCCGGCCGTGCGCGAGGCGGCCGGCAAGGCGCTCGACGCCGGCACCGACGAGGCCGTCGAGGCGTTCCTCAACGGCGGCTTCGCCAAGGCCAAGGCCCAGGACGACCGGGTCAGGGTCTCGCAGATCGCCGAGACCGGAGGCCCGGCGGTGAAGAAGGCCGCGCTGGCCGCCCTGGAGGGCGGCGACGCGGACATCACCGCGTTCCTGGACGAGGGCTGGGCCAAGGCCCGCGCCGAGGACGAAGCCGCGACCACCACGCCCGGCAACGGCAACGGCACCAGCAACGGCAACGGCGGTACGGGCACCTCCACCGGCGCCGACGGTTCGGGGCAGCAGCCGCAGCCCGTCCAGCCCGCCGGCTACCCCGGGACCACCGGCACCGCCACCACCACGACCGCCACGGGCACCGGCACCGGCGCGCTCGCCGCCACCGGCACCGACGGCCTCGGCTGGGAGGCTGGCGGCGCCGCCGCGGCCCTCGCCGCGGGCGCGGCACTGGTCGTGGC
>NZ_JBHUAF010000291.1:0-11001 GCF_042789895.1 Kitasatospora sp. NPDC056783 | reverse complement strand
GGCACGAGGCCCGTGGCCGCCGGGTGGTGCCGGGTGGTGCCGGGTGCGGGGTGGTTCAGCTCTGGACGAAGGAGCCGCAGGCCGGGGTGACCAGGAAGCCGTAGCTCTTGAGGTCGGCCTTGGCGGTCGCGTTGCTGCAGATCCAGCCGGTGGGGCCGAAGATCGCGCGCAGCGCGGTGCCGTGCGCGTCGGTCGCGGTCCACTCGGTGTCACGGATGGCGTTGTAGACCACGCGGCCGAAGGCCGAGTTGGCGAAGGTGGAGTTGATGACGCCGTTCGCCACCGGGGCGACCGCGTTGGCGCCGAGGACGACGCTGCCCAGGGTCAGGCTGCCCGGGGCGTCGTTGCCGGAGGCGTGGCCGCCGACCGTCTGGCCCAGGTACTTGGCGACGGAGTAGGGGAAGATGACGTTCGGGTCCTGCAGACGGGAGTCGGTGCCCTCGTTCTCCTCCGGACCGTCCTGGACACAGGTGCCCAGGGTCGGGTTGCCGATCGCGGTCAGGAAGAAGGACCGGGTGCCGGAGTTGGCCTGCGGCAGCCACGGCTGGATGTTGGTGGCGGGCTTGGTGGAGTCGATCTGGTTCCAGGTGCGGGCGGCCGGGTCGCACTGGTAGATCGCCTTGAGCTGCGCGGGGGTCAGCGAGGCCGGGGCGTTGCCGTTGAGCTTGGAGGACCAGGTCACCGCGTCCTTGGCGAGCGCGACGAAGTCGAGGCCGTGGGCGTCGGTGGCCGCCGGGCCACGCGAGGAACGGGCGAAGTCGACCGTGGCGGAGGTGTTGACCGCCAGGGCCTTCACGCCGGCGCCGGAGCCGTTCGGGCGGTCGATCGAGGTGGCACCGGTCTTGGTGGTGATCGGCGAGGAGCCGGTCGCGTCCCAGCTGTACAGACGGGGGGCGTTCGGGTCGGTCAGCGAGGCGTTGTAGTCGACCGAGAGCTGGTTCAGGATCGTCTGGGTCGTGTCGGAGCCGACACCCACGATGTCGATGGCGCGGGGCGTGACACCGGTGGCCGGGTCGGCGACGGCGGTGCCGCTGACGACGGTGGCGACGGAGGTCGCCAGCGCGGCGACGGTGAGCAGCTTGGCAGCGGTCTTACGCATGTTCCTCTTCCTCCGGGGGAGAGACGTACATCGCGTGAAACCCGTACTCCGTTTGAGAGTTCGGGGGCCGGTGGCCGCGTCCGCTGCGGCCTGTCCGGCAGTGCCGATCCTGTCCGGCGGGGAGGTTCCGCCGGAAGGGATGTCGAGTCCGGCCGAGGAATGTCGACTCATCGGTTCGACGAGGTTTAGCCACTGGTCAGCGTGCACGTGACAGGGGCATTGCCGGGTCTCCGAACCCGGTCGACGTTCTTCTCCAGGAGGCTGCTCGGAGTGTTGCCGGAAACCTGGCCTTCACCGGAACTGCACGGACGGCCCGGCGGCGCACCAGGAGCGCACGGAGGCATCCGGAGAACGGACGGAGCGCCGGCGGAAGCAGGTGTTCCGGATGTGCGGGTTCCGGATCTCATCCGTTCCGGAAACGCCGACATGGCGGCCCGTCATCCGACGGACCGCCATCGTTCCTCAGGGGCTCACAACGGCCAGCGGCCGTTCCGCCCGTTCCGCCGCAGCTCCTGCCCGACCCAGCGCAGTCCGGCCAGGAACCCGTCGATCCCGGCCTGGCACTGGTCCCGCCGCAGGTATCCCCGCGCGCTGCGGGCGACCGGAACGGCCCCGGCCGTCCCCGGCCGGGTGCTGCGCACCGGCAGATAGGCGGCCCAGACCCACTCGCGCCCTTCGGACTGCCCGACCGAGCAGCGCAGGGCGGCCCGTTCGATCAGCAACTCGCGCACCGAGTCGGCCAGTTCCTCCTCGCTCCGGTAGGTCCGCACACCGACCCCGAGCGGCCGCCCGTTGGCGGCCCGCAGCGCCCAGCCGAGGCCGCGGTCGGCGACCGGCACGATCAGCAGCCGCGGGCCGCGCCGCTCAGCGGCCATCGACGCTTCTCAACCGTGCGACGGGCTCCGGAAGTTCGCGGGGCGGCTGCTTGGCGAGCAGCACCACGAACCGACGGAAGGCGTTCTGGCAGGTCGCGTACCGCTCGTACGCGCGACTGGACCGCACTTCGGGCGCGGCGCGCGAGCCCGGGACCACCCAGATCCAGCCGATGCCTTCCCGTACGTGGGTGATCCGCGCCGTGAGCTCGGCCGCCCCGAGGCGCAGGCCGTCGAAGCCCCGCTCGGCCTCGCCGGCCGTCTCGAACGCGGCCGCGGTGATCGCGACCACCCGTCCGTTGGGCGCCTTCAGTTGCCAGCGGTAGCGCCCGTCCGCTGCCCGTTCGGCGCGGAACCCCCCTCGACTTGCCCCTGCTGCGGTGTGACCGCGGCCGGCAGCGTTCACTGCCCCCTCCGTCCGGTTGCCCTCCGGATTCCCCTCCGAGCGGGAGCAAAGCTATGTGTGCACACGGAGCCCCCGAAAGCCCAGAACGTTCACAACTTGCGCCGTTGGTCGGGAAGTTCTCTCTCGTTTAACTTTCACTGGTTCTCGGACGGAGCCACCGGTGCCGGACCGGCGGCATCGGACCGTCGGTTCCCCGCCGTCAGAGCCGGGCCGTCCAGCGCACCATCGTCCCCTTCCGGTACGGCCCGCTCTCGTGCCAGGCGTCGCCGCCGAGCGCCTCGGCCCGCCGGGTGAGGTTGAGCAGGCCGCTGCGCCGGCCGCCCGCCGGGATGCCCACCCCGTCGTCGGTCACGGTGAGCAGCACCCCGGGCCGGCCACCGCGGTCCAGCGACTCCGGGTCACCGCCCACCGGGCGGCCGTTCTCGTCCAGGTGGCTGGTCGCGTCGATCTCCACGCCGACCCGGGAGGCACGCGCGTGCCGGGCCGTATTGGACAGCATCTCCCTCAGCGCCGCCAGCAGTTGACGGCCGGTCTTCTCCCCGACCAGGCTCTCCACCGGCCCGACGAAGCTCACCGAGGGCTTGAAGCCGAGCGCGGCCGCGGCCTGGCTGGCCTCCCGCAGCACCCGGGTGCGCAGGGTGTCCGGCGCGTCGCCGTGGTTGTCGTGCTGAAGGGCGTAGATGGTGGTGCGGACCTCCTGGATGGTGGCGTCCAGCTCGTCCACCGCCTTGCCGATGCCCGTCCTCACCTCGGGGACGACCGCCCGCCGGGCGGCGCTCTCCAGCATCATCCCGGTGGCGAACAGCCGCTGGATCACCAGGTCGTGCAGGTCACGGGCGATCCGGTCGCGGTCCTGGAAGACGGCCAGCCGCTGCTGGTCGCGCTGGCCCTCGGCGAGCCGCAGGGCCAGCGCGGCCTGCGAGGCGAAGGTCTCGGCGAGCTGCTTCTCGCTCTCGGTGAACGGCACCGCGCCACAGGGACGCCAGACGCAGAGACCGCCGAGCACCCGTCCGGCGGCGACCATCGGCACCGCCATGGACGGGCCGAAGCGGCGGGCGAGCCGGATCACCGTGGTCGGATCGCTGGACATGTCGTCCAGGTGGACGCTCTCCCCCGCGAGCAGCCGGGCCGCGAAGCTCTCCTTGGGCAGCAGCTCGCCGCGGACGAACTCGGCCAGCTCACCGGAGGCGTGCGCGACCCGCATCTGCCCGTCGCCCTCGCCGCCGCCCTCCGGGCCGGTCGGCAGCAGGACCATGCCGAGCGCGGCGTCCGCCAGCTCCCGCACCTGTTCGGCCGCGACGGTCAGCGCGGTCTCGGCCTGCTCGGCGGAGAGCAGCGCCGTGGCGAGGGCGGCGGCGCCGGTGATCCAGCGCTCCCGGCGGCGGCCCTCCTCGTACAGCCGGGAGTTCTCGATGGCCACGCCGGCCGCCGCGGCGAGCGCGTGCACCACCTGCTCGTCCTCGGGGGTGAAGGCGCCGCCGCCCTTCTTCTCGGTGAGGTAGAGGTTGCCGAACACCTCCGCCCGGACCCGGATCGGCACGCCCAGGAAGGTCCTCATGCACGGGTGGTGCGGCGGGAACCCGGAGGAACGCGGGTCGGCGCCGAGGTCGGACAGCCGCAGCGGTTCGGGGCGGTCGATGAGCGCGCCGAGGACGCCGCGGCCGGCCGGCAGTTCGCCGATCTCGGCGGCGGTCTCGTCGTCGACCCCGACGTGGATGAAGTCCGCCAGTCCGGTGCCGCCGGGGGCGATCACGCCGAGCGCCGCGTACCGGGCGTCGACCAGCTCGGCCGCGCCCACCGCGATCCGGTGCAGGGTGGCGTGCAGGTCCAGCCCGGCCCCGATCGAGACCACCGCCTCCAGCAGCCGCTGCATCCGGTCGGTGACCGCGGCGGCCGACTGGAGTCGCTCGGCGACCTCGGTGACCAGCGTGTCCAGCCCGAGCGAGGCGATCTCGGGCACCTGGTGGGGTGTCGGCTCGGGAGTGGCCTCGGGAAGGTCCGGCGTGGGGTCCATGGAGAAAGCCTAGTTTGTACGCTTTTCAGCCGAAGGTCGGCGCGACCGGCGGCGCGACCACCGGCGGTACCGCCACCGGCGGCGCGACTACCGGCCCGCCGGCTCCAGCAGCCCGTCGGCCTCCCGCTCCCGCCGCCACATCGCGTGCAGCCGCCCGTCCGGGTCGGCGACCAGCTCCGACCAGCGACCCCGCTCGGCCACCCGGCCGCCGTCCAGCACCAGCACCTCGTCCACCGTGCCGTCGTCCAGGCCGGCCAGCCGGTGGGTGATCAGCACGGTGGTGCGGCCCTCGGTGGCGGTCAGCAGGTCGGCGGTCAGCGCGTCCGCGGTGGGCAGGTCGAGGTGCTCGGCGGGCTCGTCCAGGACCAGCACCGGGAAGTCCGCGAGCAGCGCCCGGGCCAGCGCCAGCCGCTGGCGCTGGCCGCCGGAGAGCCGGGCCCCGTGCTCGCCGACCATGGTGTCCAGGCCGTCGGGCAGGCCCTGGGTCCACTCCAGTAGCCGGGCGGCGGCCAGCGCGGCGCGCAGCTCGTCCTCCCCCGCGTCCGGGCGGGCCAGCCGCAGGTTCTCCCGCAGCGAGCTGTCGAAGACGTGCGCGTCCTGGGCACAGAGCCCGATCACCCGGCGGACGTCCTCGCCCGCGAGCGAGCGGCTGTCCACCGCCCGTGGACGGCCGTCGGCGAACCGCACCGTCCCGGCGCTCGGCTCCAGGAAGCGCAGCAGCGCCTGGGCGAGGGTGGTCTTGCCGGAGCCGGACGGGCCGACCACGGCGATCCGGCGGCCGGCGGCGAGGTCGAGGTCGACCCCGGCGAGCGCGTCCACCGGCTGCCCGGGGTGCCGTACGGTCAGCCCGCGCACCGCGATCGGCAGCGGCCGCTCGGGCAGCGCGACCGGTTCGGCGGGCTCACCGACCGGCGGTTCGGCGTCGAGCACCTCGTCCAGCCGGGCCCGCGCGGCGCGGCTGCGCTGGCGGGCCTGGACGGCGAGCGGCATCCCGGTGACGGCCTCGAAGGCGGCCAGCGGGGTCAGCACCACCACGGCCAGGCAGACGGGCGCGAGCAGACCGTCGCGCACCCCCTGGACGCCGACGGCGGCCGCGGCGGTCACCGTCAGCCCGGTGAGCAGCGCGATCAGCCCGGTGCCGAGCGCCGTGGTGGCGGCCGAACGGGCGGCCAGCCGGGTCAGCGCGGCGTCGGCGGTGCGGACGGCGGCCAGCCGGCCGGGCAGCGCGCCGGCCACGGTGAGTTCGGCGGTGCCGGTGAAGGCGTCCACCACGGTGGTGGCCAGCCGGCCGCGCGCCGGGGCCTGGCGCCGCTCGGCGCCGGCCGACCAGCGGGCGGCCAGCGCGGGCACCAGCACGCCCGCGAGCAGCAGCCCGAGGCCGAGCACCAGCCCGGCGGCGGGCAGGAAGGCGGCCACCGCCGCCGTCGAGGCCAGCGCCACCAGGCCCGCCACCGCGGCCGGCAGCCGCCAGCGCAGGTAGTGGTCCTGGATCGCGTCCACGTCGGCGACCAGCCGGGAGAGCAGGTCGCCGCGCCGGAAGGCGGGCAGCCCGGCGGGGGCGAGCGCGCTCAGCCGGCGGTAGACGGCGGAGCGCAGCGTGCCGAGGGTGCGCAGCACCGCGTCGTGCGAGACCAGCCGCTCGGCGTAGCGGAAGACGCTGCGGCCGATGCCGAAGGCCCGCACCGAGGTGACGGCCATCATCAGGTAGAGCACCGGCGGCATCTGGGAGGCCCGGGAGATCAGGTAGCCGGAGGTGGCCATCAGCGCGACGGCGCAGCCGAGGGCGAGGGCGCCGAGCAGGATCGAGAGCGCCAGCCGGGGGGTGGTGGAGCCGTCGCCCCCGGGTTCCTCGGCGGCGGCGGGGGCGGGCGTCGGCCTGCCGCTGTGGGCGAGCGGGGCGACCGGTTCCGCGGGCACCGGCGCGGTCCCCGCCAGCCGGACCCGCTGGTCGGCGACGGCCAGCAGGGCAGGCCGGTGCGCGACCACCAGCACGGTGCGCGCCGGGTCCTCGGCGAGCGTCCGGACGGCGTCCACCACGGCCGCCTCGGAGGCGCCGTCCAGGTTGGCGGTCGGCTCGTCCAGCAGTACGAGCGGCCGGTCGTCGGCGAGCAGCACCCGGGCGAGGGCGAGTCGCTGGCGCTGCCCGGCGGAGAGTCCGGCGCCGTCCTCCCCCAGCCCGGCCTCCAGGTCGGTGACGAAGTCGAGGGCGTGCGCGGACCGCAGGGCCGTCCACAGCTGCTCGTCGGTGGCCTCCGGGCGGTAGAGCCGCAGGTTCTCGGCGACCGTCCCGGCGAACAGGTGCGGGTGCTGCGGCACCCAGGCGATCTGCCGCCGCCAGCTCGCCGGGTCCAGTTCGGCCAGGTCGTGGCCGCGGCCGTCGGCGGCGGTGATCCGGACGGTGCCGGAGTCGGCGGCGGTGAGGCCGAGCAGCACGGCCAGCAGGGTGGACTTGCCTGAGCCGCTCGGGCCGGTCAGCGCCGTGCTGGAGCCGGGGCGCAGGGTCAGCCCGGCGCCGTCCAGCGCGGGCTCGGTGCGCCCGGGGTGGCGGACCACCAGGTCCTCGGCCGTGATCACGGCGCCCGCGAGGTCCGGCGTCGGCACGGTGCCGGCGGCGGGCAGCGGGGTCTCCAGGACCCGGAACAGCTCGTCGGCGGCGGTCAGCCCCTCGACGCTGGAGTGGTAGAGCGCGCCGACCTGGCGGATCGGGAAGTACACCTCGGGGGCGAGCACCAGGATCAGCAGCCCGGTCTCCAGGTCGAGCGTGCCGTCCACCAGCCGGAAGCCGACGGTGACGGCGACCAGCGCGACGGAGAGGGTGGAGAGCAGTTCCAGGGTGAAGGAGGAGACGAAGGCGATCCGCAGGGTGCGCAGCGTGGCCCGGCGGTAGTCGGCGGTGATCCGGGCGATGGTCGCGGCCTGGGTGCGCGCCCGGTTGAACACCTTGAGGGTGGGCAGCCCGGCGACCACGTCGAGGAAGTGGTGCGAGAGCCGGGCGAGGGTGTCCCACTGCCGGTCCATCCGGGACTGGGTGGCCATCCCGATCAGCACCATGAACAGCGGGATCAGCGGCAGCGTTCCGGCGATGACCGCGGCCGAGGTGAAGTCGGCGCCGACGATCCGCAGCAGCACGATCACCGGGACGACCACGGCCAGCGCGAGCTGCGGCAGGTAGCGGGCGAAGTAGTCGTCCAGCGCGTCGACGCCGCGGGTGGCGAGGGTGGTGAGTTCGCCGGTGCGCCGGCCCGCCAGGTAGGACGGGCCGAGCGCGGTGGCGTGGTCGAGCAGCCGGCGCCGCAGGGTGGACTTCACCCGGGCGACGGACCGGTGCGCGGTGAGTTCGGTGAGCCAGCCGACCAGCCCGCGGCCGACCGCCGTCAGGGCGAGCAGCAGCAGCGGCGTGGTCAGCTCGCCGAGCGTCGCCCCGTGCTGGAACGCGCGGACGACGATCTCGGCGATCAGACTCGCCTGGGCGACCACCAGGGCCGCGCCGGCCGCGCCGAGCAGCACGGAGCCGACGAGGAAGACCCTGGTGGTGCGGGCGTGCCCGAGGAGTCGGGGGTCGACCGGCTTCACGGCGTCAGGCCTGGTCGAGCTGGGCGGCCGGGTCGTGCCCGGGGATGTGCTGGACACCGATCCGCTTGCGGAACACCCAGTACGTCCAGCCCTGGTAGAGCAGCACCAGCGGGGTGAAGATCGCCGCCACGACGGTCATCACCTTCAGCGTGTACGGCGAGGACGCGGCGTTGCTGACGGTCAGGCTCCACTCCGGGTTCAGCGTGGAGGGCATGACGTCCGGGAAGAGCGCCAGGAAGAGCATCGCGACCGCGGCCACGATGGTCGCCCCGGAGAGCGAGAACGCCCAGCCCTCGCGGCGGAGCTGGTTGGCCGCCAGGGCGCCGACCAGGGCGAGCACCGCGACGATCAGCGCGGCCAGGCTGCGGCCGTTGCCGTGGGCGGCCTGGGTCCAGATCAGGAAGACCAGCGCCAGCACGGCGGTCGCCAGCCCGGACAGCAGCGCGGCCTTGCGGGCCCGCTCCCGGATCTCGCCGACCGTCTTGAGCGCGGCGAACACCGCGCCGTGGAAGGTGAACAGGGCGAGTGTCACCAGGCCACCGAGCAGGGCGTACGGGTTCAGCAGGTCCCAGAGGGTGCCGGCGTAGTTCTTCTGCGCGTCGATGTCCACACCGCGCACGATGTTGGCGAAGGCCACGCCCCAGAGGAAGGCCGGCAGGAGCGAGGTCCAGAAGAGGGCCTCCTCCCAGTTCCGCTGCCAGCGGGCACCGTCGCGCTTGTGCCGGTACTCGAAGGCCACGCCGCGGATGATCAGGCAGACCAGGATGACCAGCAGCGGGATGTAGAAGCCGCTGAAGAGCGTCGCGTACCAGTCCGGGAAGGCCGCGAAGGTGGCGCCGCCGGCGGTCAGCAGCCAGACCTCGTTGCCGTCCCAGACCGGGCCGATGGTGTTGATCAGCACCCGCCGCTCGGCGGTGTTGCGGGCCAGCGGCTTGGTCAGCACGCCGATCCCGAAGTCGAAGCCCTCCAGGAAGAAGTAGCCGATCCACAGGACCGCGATCAGCACGAACCAGACGTCGTGGAGTTGCATGTCAGATCCTCAGTTCCGCAGTGTCCCGGGGCCTCAGTACGCGAAGGCGAGCGGCTTGTCGGCGTCCTCGTCCGAGGACGGGCCGCGCAGCGACGGGTCCTTGGCCGGCGGCTGCTCGGTCACGTCGGGGCCGGCCTTGGCGTACTTGACCATCAGCCGGACCTCGATGACCGCGAGGATCGCGTACAGCGCGGTGAACGTGGCCAGGGCGCCGATCTGGGTGCCGATGCCGACGTTGGGGGAGACGGCGCTGGCCGTGGTCATCAGCCCGAAGACGGCCCAGGGCTGGCGGCCCATCTCGGTGAAGATCCAGCCGAAGCTGTTGGCGATCAGCGGGAAGCCCATGGTCAGGATGCCGATCCGCCAGCTCCACTTGGTGAGGAACGGGCCGAGCTCGCGCTTGGGGGTGAGCATCAGCCGGGGCACCTCGGTCTCGCCGGTGCGGAACTCGGGGTGCAGGAAGAGCTTCTTCCGGGTGGTCCAGAGGCCGATCAGGCCGGCCAGGAAGGAGGTCATCCCGAAGCCGATCATGAGGCGGAAGCCCCAGTAGGTGACGAAGATGCTCGGGATGTAGTCCTTGGGGTCGCCACCGTGCTGGGCGGCCTCGGCGGCGGCGGTGTCGTTGATGCCGGGGACGGACGAGCTGAAGTCGTTGTGGGCGAGGAAGGAGAGTATCCCGGGGATCTCCAGGGCGACCGAGTTGTGGCCCTTGCTGACGTCGCCGACCGCGAAGACGGAGAACGGCGCCGGCGACTGGGTCTCCCACAGCGCCTCGGCGGCGGCCATCTTCATCGGCTGCTGCTCGAACATGACCTTGCCGAGGGTGTCGCCGCTGAGCGCGGTGCCGGCGCCGAAGATCACCGCGAGCACCAGGCCGAGCCGCAGCGAGGTGCGCATCGCGGCGGTCCGCTTCGGGTCCGCGGTCTCGGGCTTGCGCTTGGCCTTCCAGAGGTGGAAGGAGGCGATGCCGACGACGAAGGCCGCACCGGTGAGGAAGGCGGCGGTCAGGGTGTGGAAGACGACCACCAGGGTGGTGTTCTGGAACAGCACCCGGACCACGTCGGTCAGCTGCGCCTTGCCGGTGACCGGGTCGATCGCGTAGCCGACCGGGTGCTGCATCCAGGAGTTGGCGGCCAGGATGAAGTAGCCGGAGAGCACGGTGCCCAGCGCCACCATCCACATGCAGGCGGCGTGGATCTTCCTCGGCAGCTTGTCCCAGCCGAAGATCCACAGGCCGATGAAGGTGGACTCGAAGAAGAAGGCGATCAGCGCCTCCATCGCGAGCGGGGCGCCGAAGACGTCACCGACGAAGCGGGAGTAGTCGGACCAGTTCATGCCGAACTGGAACTCCTGGACGATGCCGGTGACCACGCCCATCGCGATGTTGATGAGGAAGAGCTTTCCCCAGAACTTGGTCGCGTGGAAGTACTTCTCCTTGTTCGTCCGCACCCAGGCGGTCTCCAGCCCGGCCACGATCGCGGCCAGGCTGATCGTGAGCGGGACGAAGAGGAAGTGGTAGACGGTGGTGATGCCGAATTGCCATCGCGCGATGGTCTCGTGAGCGATTGCCAGTTCCACTTCGCCCTCTCTCCCAACCTGCCCGTGTGACGACGGGCATCTTCCGGACAGATCTCATCTATAGCCGGAGACCGTTGTCCGACCACGCAAGCTTGTCCGCTTGTGAACGTGAACACGTTCACAAGGAGCAGTATCCCCCACCCTTACGAAGGACATGCAGGTGGGGTGGGGTTGATGTCGCTGTGTGACGCGTCACGGTCCGCGGCGCGGTCCGCACAGTCTGCGGAGGCACCCCGGGCCGGGGCAACGAACGACCGGGCGGATGGCCGGAAGTTGTTGGCCGAAGCGGCGCTTGACAGGCGCGCGAGCCGGTCGCCCCGGCGGGATCCACGTGCTAGTACTCCAGCCGCACTTCGTGATCGGGCCGGTTGGTTCGGGAACTGGAACGGCCACCGCGTGATCTTGGTGAGGTGTGTGGACTCTTCAAGA
>NZ_JBHUAF010000290.1:0-11004 GCF_042789895.1 Kitasatospora sp. NPDC056783 | reverse complement strand
GCCGGGGCCCCGGAGCACCACCCCCTCCTGCTCGCCGACGGGCCGGACCTCCCGGCCGTGGTGTGCGTGCCCAGCATCGGGTCCCCGCCGGACGCCTCCCCCTTCGTCCGGCTGGCCTCCGGATTCACCGGACGGCGCGCCGTCCGGGCCCTGGAGGCACCTGGCTACCGGGACGGCGAACTCCTGCCGGCGTCCCTCGAACCGCTGCTGGACCTCTGGGCCGAGGAGCTGGCCGCCTCGCCGGCGGAGCCGGCCGCCCCGCCGCCCGCCACCCGCGTCGTCCTGCTCGGTCACTCCTCCGGCGGCTGGTTCGCCCACGCCCTGGCCGAGCGGCTGCGCGAACGCGGCGCGCCCGCCGCCGCCCTGGTCCTCCTCGACACGCTCCCCCCGGGCACCCGCTCCCACCCCCTCGTCGAGGAGGCCGCGTTCCGCGTCGCCGACCACGCGACCGCCGACTTCCCCACCGCCGCGGCCCTGACGGCCGGGATCGCCTACCGCGACCTGATCGCGGACTGGTCCCCGGCCGCCGCCGTCACCCCGACGCTGTTCCTCCGTCCCCGGGACAGCTCCATGGGCCTCGCCTGGCCCTTCCCCCACCACGCCGTCGACGTACCCGGCGACCACTTCTCCGTCCTCGACCGGCACGCCCGGCCCACAGCCGCCGCCGTGCGGGCCTGGCTGGACTCCCGGTGAAGGAGCGCACACCGATGTGCCCGGACGACGCCCCCGCACGACGGATCGCCCCCCTGCCCGCGGACCGCTGGGACGAGCGGGAGCGCTCCCTCGCCGCTCGCGTTCCCGAGGTCCTCGGCCCCGGTGTGCCCCACGTCGTGGGCACGCTCCTGCACCACCCCGACCTGATGGAGGCCCTCGCGCCGTTCTCGCTCTTCCTGTTGACCCGCGGGCGCCTGCCGCACCGCGAGCGGGAGCTGCTGATCCTGTGCACCGTCTTCCTCGCCGGGGCCCGGTACGAGTGGAGCCGCCACGTCCCGCTCGCCCGGAGCGCGGGCCTGCGGGACGCGGAGATCCGGCGTATCCCGCGCGGACCCGGGGATCCGGCGTGGTCGGACCCGGACCGCGACCTGCTCCGGGCCGCTCACGAACTCCACCGCGGCGCCCGCCTGTCCGAGCGCACCTGGGAGGCCCTCGCGGCCCGGTACGACCAGGCCGGGATGATTGAGATCACCATGCTGGCCGGTCACTACCGCATGTTCGCCTACCTCCTGAACTCCGCCGGAACGGAACTCGATCCCGGGTTCACGTCGGAGGCCATGGACTCCTCCGAAGGAGAGTGAGGACACGATGACCACCAGCCCGACGGGCACCGCCCGGCTCGCACCCCACCGGCTCCCGGTCGTCGGACACGCGCTGCCCCTGGCGCGGGAGCCCCTGTCCTTCCTGCGTTCCCTGCACGCCGCGGGGGACCTGGTCCGCGTGGACATCGGACCGCTGCCGGTGTACTTCGTCACCACCCCCGGCCTGTTCCACCAGGTGTTGGTGAAGGACGCCCACTCGTTCGCCCGCGGCCGGTTCTTCGCCCGGACCCGCCGCCTCCTCGGGGACGGCCTCGCGACCTCCGACGGGGAGAACCACCACCACCAGCGGCGGCTGATGCAACCGCTCTTCCATCAGAGCCGGATGCCCTTCTACGCCTCGGTCATCACCCGGCACCTCCAGGCCCTCACCGACTCCTGGAGGCCCGGCCTGGAGGTGCGGGTCGAGGAGGAGATGATGGGCATGGCCATCGGGATCATCGCCGACGCGATGATCTCCTGTGACCTCGGGCCCGAGGCGGCCGCGGAGATCCGGCACTGCATGCCCGTGCTCGACAGGACCATCGTCACCCGCGCCCTGATGCCGAGGTGGCTCGACAACGTCCCGATCCCGGCGAACCGGCGGTTCGACTCCGCGGCGGACCGCATGCGGCGTGCCACCGACCGGCTGATCGCCGAGCACCACTCCGCCGACGCCCACGACGACCTGCTGTCGTGGCTGCTGACGGCACACGACAGCACGACCGGCGAGCGCATGAGCGACCCCCATGTCCGCGACGAGATCACCACGATCCTGGGCGCCGGAAGCGTGACCACCGCGCACACCATGGCCTGGGTGTTCCACGAGCTGGCCCGGCACCCCGAGGCCGAACGGAGGCTCCAGGCGGAGCTCGCCGACGTCCTCGGCGGACGGCCGGTCACGTACGCCGACCTCCCGGACCTGGAGTACACCGGCCGGCTGATCCAGGAAGTGCAGCGGCTGTACTCCCCGCCGCTGGGGACCCGGCGGGCCATCACGACGCTCGAGATCGACGGCGTGCGGATCCCGCCGGACACCGAGGTGGGATTCAGCCTGTACGCGCTGCACCGCGACCCGCGGCTGTACACCGAGCCCGACCGCCTCGACCCCGACCGGTGGTTGCCGGAGCGCAGCCGACAGCTCCCCCGGGGAGCCTTCATCCCCTTCGCCGCCGGCTACCACCGCTGCATCGGCGAAGCCTTCGCGAAGACCGAGGCGGCCCTGACGGTCGCCCACATCGCCGCGCACTGGAGCCTGCGCCCCGTGCCCGGGCACCGGGTCCGCCCCGTCGCGGCACTGGTCCCGCGCCCCGACAGACTGCCGATGACCCTGCGGACCCGCGACTGATCGTCCCGGTCCGCGAAACCGACGAACGGCCGTCGTCAGCCCGCCCCACCGGCTGTCGACACCGGTCCAGGAGGGACACATGAAGAAGCGCCAGCCGAACCCGTCACTGGCCGCGCTGCTGTCCGAATCCCGATGGAGCACCGGAGAACTGGTACGGGCCGTCACCGAACTGGCCCGCGCGCAGGGCCTCGAGCTGTCGTACCACCGAACGGCACCCGCCCACTGGCTCACCGGCACCAGGCCGAAGGACCCGGCACCCAAGCTCATCGCCGAGGCGTTCAGCCGACGACTCCGAAGGCCCGTCAGCACGGCGGACATCGGCCTCGGGCAGCAGGGGGCCGCACAGGAGGGCAGGCCCTCGGCCACCGATCCGCAGGGCCTGCTCCGCGTCATCGAACTCGCGCGCACCGACCTGCACCCCGAGCGCGGCCCGCGCGCACGGGAGCGGATCTACGACTCCGCCCAGCCGCCGGCCCGATCCACCGGACGCCCGGACGACCGGCCACTCCTCGCCGCCCAGGGGGCGGCCGGCGATCTGGTGGCCCTGTTCAAGGAACTGCACGTCAGGTACGGCGGCATCAACATCCGCCCGATGCTCGCCGGCTACCTGGCCCACGCGCACCGTACGAACGACCCCGCCGCCGACGGACAGCCGGCCGACCACGCCCGGCTCACCTACCGGATGGGCGCACTGACCGTCGACGCCGGACACCACCACCTCGCCCAGCAGTACCTCCTCTGCGCCCTCGACCTCGCGGCGCGGTGCGGCGACCGGCCCACCCGCGCCCTCGCCCTGCGCATGCTGAGCTTCCAGGCACTGTCCCTCGGCTACACCGCCCAGGCCCTCCAGCTCGCCGAGCAGGCCACCGCCGTACGGATTCCCGACGGCCCGCTGCGCGCCCTCGTCCTCGTCCAGCGCGCCCTCTGCCGGTCCGCCACCGCCGAACGCTCCGACACCCTCGCCGACCTCCTGGCCGCCGAACGCTGCTACGACGCCGCGTCCGGCGACGACGATCCCTTCCTGCGGTGCCCCCGCGCCGAGTTCGACTACTGGAGGGGCGTGGCGCTGTCCGCCTGCCGGGCGGACCGGCCCGCCACCAGGGCGTTCGAGGAGTCCCTCCGGCAGTGGGCCGGAGACGAGCACCTGGGCCTGGCCATGACGCACTCCGCCATCACCCGCTCCGCCGTGTCCTCGGGAGCCCCGGACCGGGCGGCGGCCCACTGCGAGGCCTTCCTGGCCCACTACGGGAGCACCGCGTCCGCCTACGCCGACCGCGAGCTCGCCCGGGTGCGGTCCCTGCTGCGGACCTTCCGGCGCAGCCGGACCGCAGCCGAACTCCTCGACCGGGCCGACAGCCTCTTCCCGGTCGCGGGCCCGCCACCTTCGGCTGCGGTCGGTCCGGGCCGTTGAGCGGCTCCGACCGGCCCCGACAGCGCGGCTCCGCCGGAGCGAGAACCCGTGGGACGTGCGGGGGGATCCACCAGGCTTGGACATTTGGTCCAGATTGGATATACAGTCCAGATCATGGGAACCGTCGATGAAGGCATGGATCCGCGGGTGCGGACGTGGGCGCCGGCGGGCCACGCCTGTCGTCACCGGCGCCCTTCACGTCTCCCGATCCACCGCTACGGCCTGCCGGCCGGACCGCGAGGACCAGCGAAGGATGGACAAGCATGACCGGGCTACCTCCCGCAGAGAGTCTCGCCCTTCCCGAGCACGCTGTGCGCCACCACCCGACCGCTCCGGACATGCCGCACAAGAACGAACTGCCGGCGGCGCTGTTCGCCCGCGCGGCGCTGATCGCGACGGACGACCACCGGCAGTGTCTGGACCACGGCGACTTCGGCCACGCGGTGCGCGCCGGCTCCACCGCCGAGAGCGGCGACACACCATTCGGCCTCCTGCTGGAAGGGCCCGTCGACCGGCCGGACGGGGCGATCACGGTCGCGGACCTCACGGGCGTCGGCGCCGTGGACGCGGCACTCGCCTCGGCCGTCCTGCGCGAACTGGCCCCGCCGGCCCGGTGATCAGCATGTCCGTCGGCGCCGGCGTCGGCACCGGCGTCGGCCACGGCAGCGCGGGCAGCGGTCCGGCCGATGACGACCGAGCCGCTTGGAAGGAAACCACACATGACGAGCCACGTCGGCGAGGCCTGGAACGGATCCGGTGAGGATGGGCATGGAGTTTGAGCTGGTCGAGGTGTTCGGAACCGGGCCCCTGACCGGGGGACCGCTCGGCGTGGTCAGGTGCGACACCGCGTGTGACGATGCGCTGATGCAGCGTCTGGCGGCCCGCCTGGCCATGCCGGAGACCGTCTTCCTCCGCGGCGGTGACGGCGGGGAGGTGGAGGTGCGGATCTTCACTCCCTATGTGGAGCTGGACTTCGCGGGTCATCCGCTCGTGGGAGCGGCCGCCGTGGCGGTGCGGCAGGGTCTGGCCACGCCAGGCTGGGTGGCGATGCGCACGCGCGGCGGGATCGTTCGCGCGCGTGTGGGACCGGGAGCGGACAGCGCGGTTCTGGAGGAACGGCTCTGCCGGGTGGGTCCGCCCGTCGCGGCGGACCTCGTGTGCGAGGCGGTGGGGCTCGCTCCGGATGCGGCCGTGGGGCCGGTGCGACCGGCATCGGCCGGACTCGGGTTCGCCTGCCTTCCGGTGAGTGCCGCTGGTCTCCGATCCGCCAAGGCCCTGCCGCTCGAGGTCGCGGCGCTCGCCGAACGGGTCCCCGGACTGGCCGGCGTCTTCGGGGTGGCGGTGTTCGTTCCGCGGCTGCCTGAGGTTCGTTCCCGGGTCTTCGTTCCCGAGCCGGTGTGCGCGGAGGACCCGGCCACCGGCTCGGCCGCGCTGGCCGTGGCGGGATGGCTCGCGGACCAGGGGCGGCCCGAGGAGTCCCTGGCGTTCGACATCGTCCAGGGCACGGCCGAACTCGGCTTCGCCAGAATGCGGGTGGAAGTCCGCGGGCACGCTGACCGAGGTCTGCTCGCGAGCGTCGGCGGCGGGGTACGGACCTTGCTCCGGGGGCGGCTCACCCTCTGAGGCCCGGCCGGCCGGGTGAGTTGCCCGGCGGCAGTCGTCCGTGTCGGGTGTTCGCGCGTGTCCGTTGTCCACCACCCGTCTCCGGACGGATGGTCACCGAGGTTCGGCGCTCGGTAGATTCCCGCCATGAGTGACGACGAGGACTACCAGGACTACCAGGACAAGAGCCCCGCAGCCGCACGGATGGGGAAGGCCGCCGAATATCTGGTCGCGGCCTCGTCCATCCTCGCCACATGCTGTTCGTCGCCGTCGCCGTCGCCGTCGCCGTCGCCGTCGCCGTCGCCGTTGAGCGAGGGGCGATCACGACGGCCTGGCTGATACCGAGTGCCACGTTCGGAGAGATGGTGACCGAGCCCAACAGCAAGGGGCGCTTCCGGTTCTCGGCGTCCCTGAAACCGGACTCCAAAGACCGCTGGACCCCGTTCCGGTTGACAGCGTCCGAACTCCCCAGGCGCATCCTCGCTCGGCTTGCCGAGCTGGAGAAGGCGGATGCCGGTCCTGTGACCGCAGAGGTCCGTTGAGTTGTCGGCCGCGCGGCTCGCGGGGGATCCCGTCTCTGTAGGATCACGGGCCCAGGGTACGAAGATCGGAGGGTCTGACGATGGGAATGCCGCGGATGCGCCTCGGCAGCGGTGGGGCGTGGCTGGAGCTGGTTCAGGCAGACGAGGACAGTTGGCGGGTCACCGCCGATTGGTGCTCATCGCTGTCAGCCGACTTCACGGCCTACCTCACCAGGGAGGAGGCCGTGGACTTCGCCGCACGGATGCTCTCCCACTTGCGCGCCTCGTCGGGCTCTCGGTTCACGGCCGCGGTGACTCCCGGCCGCAACAATCCGCTGGTGCTGAGCGCCGAACCCGTCGGGGACGGGTTCGCCTTCCTCGTGCGGCTGACTCCCAACGGCGACGACGACGTGTGCCGCCTGCAGATGGAGATCGATCCCATCGACGCCGCCGAGCTCCGCGGCATGTTCGACGCGTTGCACGCGTCATTGGCGCTCTGACCGCACGGATTGTCAGGTCGGCTCCGGGCGGCGGTCCGGAGCCTTCGGCTCCCCGGGTCGTCGCACCTCTTCCCTCGGCTTCTGTTGCCACGGCTGATCACGACCCCTCCGCCCGGCGGGCGCCGGGTGACCTTGGCCGCGGCTTGCAGCGGAGGGGCGGCGGCGGGCGGGTGGACAGGCGGTCGATGCCGGGCCGGATCTCCTGCGTCCAGGACGAGATGACCCGGGGATGAACGAGACCAGAACCGGGACCGCGCGCGGGGACCGACCGCCGAGGCGGTCGCGGAGTCAGCCGGATGCCGGCGCGGACCATCGGGCCACGGCCGCGAGGCGGGCGGCGGCTTCGGCGAGGTCGGCGGGTCCGGCCGCGGCGGCGAAGCCGAGGCGCAGGTGGGCGGCGGGCGGCTCGGCCGGGAAGTGGTGGTGGCCCGGGTTGACGGTCACCTGGTGTGTCGGGGCCGTGTCCGCGACGGCCGCCTCGGTGAGGCCGGGGGGAAGCCGGACCCACAGGTGCAGGCCGCCTTCCGGTACGCACGGAAGGGTCCAGTCGGGGACCTCGCGGGCGATGGCGTCGGCCAGGACGGCGCAGCGGTGGCGCAGGGAAGTGGCCAGGCTGCGCAGGTGGCGGTCCCACGCGGGGGTGCTGAGCAGTTCGACCGCGGCTTCCTGGAGGGGGCGGGCGATGAAGAAGTCGTCGACCCGTCGCATGCCGAGCAGGCGCCGCATGACCGGGCCCCTGGCGATGACGGCGCCGATCCGCAGGCTGGGCGAGGCCGGTTTGGTCAGCGAGGTGAGGTGGATGACGGTGCCGTCGCGGTCGTCGGCGACCAGCGGGCGCGGTACTGGGCGGCCGTGGCCCAGGTGGCGGGCGAAGTCGTCCTCGATCAGGAAGGCTCCGGCGGCTCGTGCCACGTCGACGATCTGGCGGCGTCGTTCGGGGGAGAGGACGGTGCCGGTGGGGTTGTGGAAGGTGGGCTGGCAGTAGAGCAGGCGAGCGCCGGTCATGGCGAAGGCGTCGGCGAGCAGGTCGGGGCGCAGGCCCCGGTCGTCCATGGGTACGGGCACCGGCTGCAGTCCGGCGGCGCGGGCGGCGGCGAGAGCGCCGGGGTACGTCGGTGACTCGACCAGGACCGGGGCCCCGGGCGCCGCGACGGCGCGGAACAGCATGGACAGCGCCCCCTGCCCGCCCCCGGTCACCAGGACGTCCTCCGGGTCGATGTCGCCGCCCGCCTGACGGGCGAAGACCGCGCGCAGTGTCGACAGGCCGGCCGCCGGGGCGCGGTGCCAGGCGTCCGGGCGGCGGGCGGCCCGGGCGAGGGCGCCGCCGAGCAGCCGGGTGGGCTGGAGGCTCTCGTGCAGGTAGCCGCCGGACAGCGAGATGGCGCCGGCCGCGGGTGTGCCGGACTGCTCGTCGGAGGGTTTGGGGAGGGGCCGGCGGCCGGCGAGGGCGACCGCCTGCCAAGAGGTGTCCGGTTCTCCGCCGGCGACTTGCGGTCGGCGGGCGGCGACGTAGGTCCCGCTCCCCGGGCGGGTGACGACCGCCCCCTCGGCGGCCAGGAGCGCGATGGCCCGGGAGACGGTGACCGGCCCGACTCCGTGACGCGCGATCAGATCGCGGCTGCTGGGCAGGCGGTCGCCCGGGGTGAGTCGGGCGATCTCGTTCCGGAGGATCGCCACCAGGGCCTCGGTACTGCTACCGTCATACATGAAGAACGAGAATAGCGCTTTCATCCGCAGTGCGGAACCGCTCCTGGACCTCACCGCCCTACGGGCCGACACCCCCGGCTGCGAGACGGTGATCCACTTCAACAACGCCGGCGCCGGGCTGATGCCGCGTCCGGTGCTCCAGGTGATGCTCGACCACCTCCAGCTGGAAGCGGCCATCGGCGGGTACGAGGCATCCGCCGCCCGGGCCGCCGAGGTCGCCGACTTCCACGCCTCGCTCGCGGACCTCCTGGGCACCCGCCCGGGCAACATCGCCTTCGCCGCGAGCGCGACCCACGCCTACACCAAAGCCCTCGACTCGATCGACTTCCGCCCCGGAGACGTCATCCTCACCACCCGCAACGACTTCGTCTCCAACCAGATCGCCTTCCTCGCCCTGCGCAAGCGTCACGGCGTCCGGATCGTGCACGCCCCCGACCACGCCGACGGCAGCGGCGTCGACGTCGACGCCATGGCCGCGCTGATGCGTTCCCACCGCCCGCGCCTGGTCGCCGCCACACACGTGCCCACCAACTCCGGCCTGGTGCAGCCGGTTGCCGAGATCGGCCGGCACTGCCGCGAACTCGACCTGCTGTACCTGGTCGACGCCTGCCAGTCGGTCGGCCAGTACCCCGTCGACGTGGAGCGGATCGGCTGCGACCTGCTCACCGCCACCTGTCGCAAGTTCCTGCGCGGGCCCCGCGGTTCGGGCTTCCTCTACGTCTCCGACCGGGCGCTCGCCGCCGGGTACGAGCCGCTGCACATCGACATGCGCGGTGCGCGCTGGGTCGCCCCCGGCTACTACCGTCCGGTCGCCACCGCGGCCCGGTTCGAGGAGTGGGAGTTCCCGTACGCCACCGTGCTCGGCTGCGCCGCCGCCGTCCGCTACGCGCTGCGGGTCGGCCTCGAACCGGTCGCCCAGCGCACCCCGGCCCTGGCCGGACGACTGCGCGAGCACCTCGCCGCCGTACCCGGTGTCCGGACGCTGGAGCGGGGGCCGGCCCCGGCCGCGCTGGTCACGTTCGCGATCGAGGGGTGGGAGGCGGAGCCGTTCAAGGCGGCACTGGACGCGCGCGGCATCAACTCCGCGCTCAGCTACCGGGAGTTCGCGCAGTTCGACTTCGCCGACAAGGACGTGCAGTGGTGCCTGAGGCTGTCGCCGCACTACTACAACACCGAGGACGAGGTCGACGCGGTAGCCGACGCGGTCGCCGAACTCGCGAGGGGCGCCCGATGACCCAGACCTCGACCTCGCCGGACACCACGGTCGCACCGGACACCACGGTCGCACCGCGCCGAAGCCTCTGGCACAACGGCGACTTCCTGCGGTTCTGGGCGGGCGAGACGCTCTCCCTGCTCGGCACCCAGGTGACCAACCTCGCGCTCCCCCTGACCGCCATCGGCGCGTTCGGCGCGACCGACGAACAGGTCGGGCTGCTGCGCTTCCTGCAACTGGTCCCCTACCTCGGGCTCGCCCTGGTGATCGGCGTCTGGGCGGACCGGCACCGGCGGCAGCCGGTCATGCTTGGTGCCAACCTGGTCAGGCTGGTCCTGCTCGGCCTGATACCGGTGCTGTACTGGTGCCACACGCTCAACCTGCCCGTGCTGATGATGATCGCCTGCGCGGTCGGCATCGCATCGGTGGTGTTCGACGTGAGCTGGATGTCGTACGTGCCGGTCCTGGTGAAGAGTCCCGAGCACTACGTCGAGGCCGGCGCCAGGATGAGCACCAGCTCCTCCGCCGCCGACATCGCCGGGCCCGGCTTGGGGGGCGTCCTGGTGTCGGCGGTCGGCGCGCCGGTGGCCCTGCTCGCCAACGCCTGCTCCTACGCGGTGTCCGTCGTCTCGCTGCTGCTGATCCGCACGACCGAGCCGCGCCCCGAACCGGTCGCCGAGCGGCACCTGTGGCGCGAACTCAAGGACGGCATGGGCTGGGTGATGCGCGACGGCGTGCTGCGGTCCCTCGCGCTGATCGGATTCTGCTGCAACTTCTCGATGGTCACCGTGTGGACGATGTTCCTGCTCTACGGCGACCACGACCTCCACCTCGGTTCGGGGACGATCGGCGCGGTCTTCGCGACCGCCTCCGTCGGCGGCCTGATCGGCGCGCTGATCTCGCGTAAGGTCATCGCCCGGTTCCCGCTCGGCAAGGTCTACCTGGTCGCCCAGTCCGCCCTGCTGCTCGGCCCCTCGCTCATCCCCGCCGCCACCGGGCCGCGACCGGTGATGATGGGGATCTTCGTCCTGTCCTTCTTCACCACCTACCTGGGCCTCGGCGTGGCCGGGGTCGTCATCGTCAGCCTCCGTCAGGCCGCGACCCCGCAGTCGATGATGGGCAGGATGACCGCCGCGTTCCGGACCCTGCTGTTCGGCGGCGGGTCCCTGGGCGGTCTCTCCGCCGGACTGCTCACCGGCCAACTCGGCGCCCGAGGGGCCCTGACCGTGGCCGCCGCCGGCTCCGCCGTCGTCGTCATCGGCCTGGTGCTCTCCCCGGTCAGCCGCCTCAAGACCCTGCCGTCGGCCCCGAAACAGACGGCAGCGGCCCGCTGAGCGAATGACGAAGGCCCGGGCCGCTTCGCATGGGTTCCATCCGGGAGCCTCGGTGCGGTGCGGGCCCGTGGACGCT
>NZ_JBHUAF010000289.1:0-11043 GCF_042789895.1 Kitasatospora sp. NPDC056783 | reverse complement strand
GGACGGTCGAGGCGATCGCGGTCCGGTTCGGGCGGCTGCTGGCCGCTGTCGCGGCCGGTCCGGACCTGCCGATCGGCCGGGCGGATCTGCTGTCTCCGGCGGAGCGGGCCGAACTGGTCGGCGGTGCGACGCCGTTGCCTGGGGAGGTGCCGTTGGTTCCGGCGGTGTTCGCGGCCCAGGCGGCGGCGACACCGGAGGCGGTGGCGCTGGTATGCGGCGAAGAGGCGCTCACCTACCGGGAGTTGAACGACCGGGCGAACCGCCTGGCACACCGGCTGGCCGGTGCCGGGATTCGTCCGGGTGAGGTGGTGGCTCTTGCCCTGCCGCGCTCGGTGGAGACGGTGATCGGGCTGCTGGCGGTGTTCAAGGTGGGCGGGGTGTACCTGCCGCTGGACGCCGGGTATCCGGCGGAGCGGACGGCCTACACCCTGGCGGACGCCGGGCCCGCGCTGGTGCTGACGGACGGCCGCTGGCCGCTGCCCGAACTGCTCGCCGACCTGCCCACCCTGGACGTCACCGATACCCCCGGTCCGGCGGAGCCCGTGAGGGCCGACCTGCGCGGAGCGGACGCGGCGTACGTGATTCACACCTCCGGGTCCACGGGCCGCCCCAAGGGTGTGGTGGTTTCGCACGGCAGCCTGGCCGCCCTGTTGGCCGGCCACCGGGCGGGCATGATGGCGCGCGAGCCCCGCCGGCGTTTCGCGCTGACGGCCTCGCTCTGCTTCGACGCCTCCTGGGACGGCCTGCTGTGGATGGTCGCCGGGCACGAGCTGCACCTGATCGGGGACGACCTGCGTCTGGACGCGGCCGCCCTGGTCCGCCACCTCGACGCCCACGGCATCGACGTGGTGAACTCCACTCCCTCCTTCACGGCCCAACTCGTCGAGGAGGGCCTGTTGGAGGACCCCGCGCCGCGTGTGGTGCTGGTGGGCGGTGAGGCCGTCGGGCAGGGGCTGTGGACGCGGCTGCGGGAGACCCCGGGCCTGCGGGCGTACAACCTGTACGGCCCGACGGAGTCCACCGTGGACGCCCTGGAGCAGTCGCTCGACGGTTCCGAGCGTCCGGTGCTCGGCCGGGCCGTCGCCGGGACGGCGGGGTACGTGCTGGACGAGCACCTGAACCCGGTACCGCCGGGCGTCGCGGGGGAGTTGTACCTCGCGGGCGCCGGCCTGGCCCGGGGCTACCTCAACCGGCCCGCGCTGACCGCCGAGCGCTTCGTGGCCAGCCCCTTCGCCCCCGGCAAGCGCATGTACCGCACCGGGGACCTGGTCCGCCGTGCCCGTGGCGGCGAGCTGGAGTACCTGGGCCGCACCGACGACCAGGTGAAGATCCGCGGCTTCCGGATCGAACTCGGCGAGATCGAGCAGGTGTTGACGAACCACCCCGAGGTCGCCACGGCTGTCGTCCGGCCGGACGACAGCGGCACCCGGCTGGTCGCCTACCTGGTCAGCGACCGTCCGCTCGACCCGGCCGGACTGCGGGCCTTCACCGCCGAGCGGCTGCCCGCCCACATGGTGCCCGCCGCCTTCGTCGCGCTGCCCGCCCTGCCGCTGACCGGCAGCGGAAAGGTCGACCACCGTGCGCTGCCCGCACCGGAGTTCGCCGCCCACCCGGCCGGCCGGCCGGCCCGCACCCCGCGCGAGCAGCTGCTCTGCACCCTGTTCGCCGAGACCCTCGGCCTGGAGCGCGTCGGCATCGACGACAACTTCTTCGATCTCGGCGGACACTCCCTGCTCGCCATGAAGCTCCTCTCGCGCATCCGCACCGCCCTCGGCGTCGACCTCGGCATGCGGGCGCTGTTCGAGGCGCCCACCGTGGCCGGGCTGGACGGCCGGCTCGACCAGGGCCCGGCCGCCGACGCCCTGGACGTGCTGCTGCCCCTGCGCACCGGCGGCGACCGGCCCCCGCTGTTCTGCGTCCACCCGGCGGCCGGCATCAGCTGGGTCTACTCCGGGCTGCTGCGCCACCTCGACCCCGAGCAGCCGGTGTACGGCCTCCAGGCCCGTGGCCTGCGCGGTGGGGCGCCGGCCAGTGTCGCCGAGATCGCCGAGGACTACGTACGGCAGATCCGCGCCGTCCACCCGTCCGGCCCGTACCACCTGCTGGGCTGGTCCTTCGGCGCGGTGGTCGCCCAGGAGATGGCCGTCCGGCTCCGGGCCGAGGGCGCGCCGGTCGGACTGCTGGCCCTGCTGGACGGCGGCCCGGCGGCCCGCACCGATGCCGCCCCGCCGTCCGAACCCGCCGACACGGTGGACGAGTTGCTGCGTTCGCTGGGCTACGACCCGGCGAACGGCAGCGGCCGGGCCGAGCTGGCGGCGGTGCTCGGCGAGGCCGCGCACCTCCTGCCCGAGGTGTTCGACCGGCACCGCAAGCTGATGGCCGAGCACCGGCCCCGGCGCTACCGCGGTGACGCCGTCTTCTTCGGAGCCACCCTCGGCAAGCCGGCCGACTGGCCGTACGAGGAGGTCTGGCGGCCCTACCTGGACGGCCGGATCGAGGGCCACCGGCTGCCCTTCGGCCACGGCGACCTGGCCCGGCCGGAGCCGCTCGCCCGGATCGCCGCCGTGCTCGCCGACGAACTGCGGCCCGAGAGCGCCGGCGCCACCGTCGAGAAGTCCCAGCACACCGAGAAGCCCGGAGCGTGAGCCGCGATGACCACCACCACTCCGATCGAGTCACCGGCGCCGCCGGACCGGCCGCGCAGCCGGTGGGGCCTGTGGGCCCACGGGGACTTCCGCCGACTCTGGATCGGTGAGACCACCAGCAATCTCGGCACGGCCGTCGGGAGCGTGGCGCTGTCCCTGGTGGCCGTGGTCACCCTGGGCGCCAGCCCCCTCGCGGTGGGCGTGATCAACGCGGCCGCCTGGCTGCCGTGGCTCTTCCTCGGCCTGCTGGCCGGCGCCTGGGTGGACCGCTGGCCCCGGCTGCGGGTGATGCTGGTCTGCGACCTGCTGCTGCTCGTGCTCTTCGGCAGCGTGCCGGTGGCCAGCTGGCTGGGGGTGCTCTCGCTCACCCAGCTGGTGGTGGTGGCCCTGCTCACCGGCGCGGTGAAGGTGTTCTTCTCCACCGCCTACGGTGCCGTGCTGCCCACCCTGGTCGGCAAGGCCGACCTGCTGGAGGCCAACGTCAAGCTGCGCTCCGGCGCCTCGGCGGCCGAGATCGCCGGTCCGGGCGCGGCCGGTCTGCTCTCACAGGCGTTCGGCGCCGCCAGCGGGATGTTCGCGGACTCGCTCACCTACCTGGTGTCGGCGATCTGCCTGCGGCGGATCAGGACGGAGGAGCACCCCCCGCCGGTGTCCGAGCGGCGCGGAATCCAGCGTGAGATCGGCGAGGGCGTCCGGTTCCTGCTGCGCGATCCGTACCTGCGCACGTTCGCCTGCTTCGCGGCGGTCGGCAACCTGGGGCTGAACGGCATCCAGGCGGTGCAGACGGTCTTCCTGGTGCGCAGCGTGGGGCTCGAACCGGACGCGGTGGGCGGGGTGTTCGTGCTGGTGAGCGTCGGCGGACTGGCCGGCGCGATGCTGGCCGGACGGATCGCCCGCAAGCTGGGCAGCGCGCGTGGTCTGCTGCTCTGCGAGCTGGTGGCCGCGCCCTTCATCCTGCTGCTGCCGCTGGCGGGCGACCGGCTGCCGCTGGTGGTCAGCGCGCTGGCCTGGGCGGTCGCGGTCTGTGGGGTGGTGGCGGGCAACGTCCTGGCCGGAAGCTTCTCCCAGGGCTACTGCCCGCCCGAGATGATCGGCCGGATCCGCGCCAGCTCCGCGACCCTCAACTACAGCGCGATCCCGGTGGGCGCTCTGCTCGGCGGCTACCTCGGCGAGGTGATCGGCGCCCGCAGCACCATCTGGATCATGGCGGGCGTGCTGCTCTCGGCCGGTGCGGTACTGCTGGCCAGCCCGCTGCGTGGTCTGCGAGACTTCCCGACCCGGCCCCCGGCGTCCGCCGTCTGACCGGTCCCTGCCCGTATCGCTCGTACCCGACCCTCACAGGAGCTCCCGATGGCCCGCACCGCGCGCCCGCGTCACTTCCTGATGTGCCGTCCGACGCACTTCGACGTCACCTACGCGATCAACCCGTGGATGGACCCGGCCAAGCCGGTGGACACCGACCTCGCCGTCGCCCAGTGGGAGCGGCTGTACGAGCTCTACGTCGAACTCGGCCACCGGGTCGACCTGATCGACCCGCTGCCCGGCCTGCCCGACATGGTGTACGCGGCCAACGGCGCCACCGTGGTGGACGGCAAGGTGCTCGGGGCGCGCTTCCGCAACGCCGAGCGGGCCGCCGAGGGCCCGGCCTACCTGGAGTGGTTCCGGGCCCGGGGTTACGAGACGCTCGACCCGGAGCACGTCAACGAGGGCGAGGGGGACCTGCTGACGACCGCGAGCCACGTGCTGGCGGGGCGGGGCTTCCGCAGCGTGGCGGACGGGCACGCGGAGGCCCAGGAGTTCTTCGGCCGCCCGGTGATAGGCCTGGAGCTGGTCGACCCGCGCTTCTACCACCTGGACACCGCGCTCGCCGTGCTGGACGGCGACGAGATCATGTACAACCCGGAGGCCTTCTCGGCCGGCAGCCGTGCGGTGCTGCGGCGGCTCTTCCCGGACGCGCTGCCGGCGGACGCCGCCGACGCGGCGGTGTTCGGCCTCAACGCGATCAGCGACGGCCTGCACGTGGTGCTGCCGGAGGCGGCCGTGGGCCTGGCCGCGCGGCTGCGCGAGCGGGGATTCCGGCCGATCGGGATGGACCTCAGCGAGCTGCTCAAGGGCGGCGGAAGCGTGAAGTGCTGCACCCTGGAGATCCGCCCGGCGGTCTGACCGGGCGTCGCCGCCGGGCCCCTTCAACCGATGTCGCCGAGCACCGGTGGTCGATGGTGACCACCGGTGCTCGGCTGTAGATCGGCCGTTGAACGCGCCCGGCAAGACTGGTGCCACACCACGAAGGAACCCCTTCCCAGCAGGGAAGCGAGCCGAGGGAGCACCAGAGATGACGCAGCGTCCGGCCACCACCACCCGCACCCGCCTCCGGCTGTTCACGGTCGGCCTCGGGGTGGCGGTCACCCTCGGCGCGGGCCTCTCGGTCACGGTCGCCGTGGCGCAGGCCTCGGACGCCGGGGTGGCGACGGTGGTGAGCGGCGACGCGACGCCGACGCCCACCCCGACCCCCACCCCGACCGGCGGCGCCGGCGGCGACTGGAACAGCACCGGCTCCTGAACACCCGGCTCCTGAACCCGCCGGCAGCCGGAAGCAGGATCGATTCTTCAGCAGCCCGTCGCGGACGGCACCGACTGAACCACCGTCACCGCCGTGACCGACGCCCCCGCGGCCCCCGCACCCTCCCGGGGCAGCAGCCCCGCCACCTCCCCCGCCTCCGGCAGCCCCAGCCGGACGAAGATCCGGTGCGCCTCCCGCAGCCGGACCCCCGCCTCGGCCTCCCGCCCGAGGTCCGCCAGCGTCCGGCCCAGCACCACCAGCGCGTGGCCCTGGTCCCGCTCGGCACCCAGCTCCTCGCACAGCGCCAGCGCCAGCCCGGCGTGCTCCAGCGCCTCCTCGGTGCGGCCCAGCGAGCGCAGACTGTCCGCCATCCGGTAGCGGGCGTGCCCGGCCCGGGCCCGCAGACCGGCCGCCGAGGCCACCGCCAGGCACTCGCCGAACCAGGTGACCGCCTCCTCGTGCCGCCCCAGCCCGTGCAGCGCCAGCCCCAGCACGTACAGCGTGTACGCCCGGCCCGGATCGTCGTGCCGGGTCCGCAGCTCCGCCAGCACCTCGTGGCAGATCGGCACGGCCTCGGCGGCCCGCCCGCTGCGCACCCGGGCCAGCGCGGCGTTCACCGTCGTCACCAGCGCCCCGGAGCGGTGGCCGAGCTCCCGGGCCAGCAGCAGCGCCTCGTCGTAGTGCTCGACGGCCTCGTCGTAGCGGCTCAGGAACTGGCAGACCAGGCCGAGGTCGTTCAGCGCCTGGCGCAGGATCACCGTGTCACCCGCCGCGCGGGAGGCGGCCACCGCCAGCCGGGACGCCTCCTCCGCCTCCTCCAGCCGGGTGGCGGCCAGCGCGACGTTGCCCCGCAGGAAGTGCGCCCGGCCGGCTGCCCGATGGTCGGCGCGATGGGTCGCGGCGGCGGCCAGGGCCTCCGCGGTGGTGGCCAGCTGACGGCTCGGCGGGGCGAGCGCGAACGGCGTGAGCGCGATCAGCAGGTCGATCGCGGCGCGCAACGGCTCCGGCCGCGCCCCCGGCTCGCCCTCCCGCCCCGGTGTGGCCTCCCGCCCCGGCTCGCCCTCCCGCCCCGGTGCGTCCCGCGTGGCCGGGTCGGCCCCCGCCCCCGGTGCGCCCCGCGTCCCCGGTCCGGGGCGCGCTCCCGCGACGTCCTCCGCGACCGTCCAGCCCGCCACCTGCGCGGCCAGCGCGATCGCCCCGGTGCACTCCGCCTCGGCCCACGCCCGCGCCCCGTCCTGGCCGGCCAGGTGGACGCCCGCACCGCGGGCGGGCCCCAGGGCGCCGGCCGCCGGGTCCCCGGGAACGGCGTGCTGGAAGGCCGTGCACGCGGTGGCCAGCAGGTGGTCCAGCATCCGGTCGCGGGCCGCGACGGCCGCGTCGGGATGGTCCGGACGGCGCCGGGCGTACGCGCGCAGCAGGTCGTGGAAGCGGTAGCGGCCGGGGAAGGGCGACTCCATCATCGCCACGTCCACCAGGGCCTCCAGCAGGTCCTCGGCGTCGTACTCGTCCAGGTCCAGCAGCGCCGCCGCCGCCTCCAGCCCGAGGTCCGGGCCGTCCACCGAGGCGGCCAGCCGGAACGCCCGGGCCTGGGCGGGAGTCAACTGGCGGTAGCTCAGTTCGAAGGCCGCCTCCACCTCCAGGTCGCCGATCCGCAGTTCGTCGATCCGCCGGCGCTCGACGGCCAGCCGGCGGCCCAGCGTCTGCACCGTCCAGCTCGGCCGGGCGGCCAGCCGGGCCGCCACGATCCGCACCGCGAGCGGGAGGTGGCCGCAGACGAGCAGCAGTTCCCGGGCGGCCTCCTCCTCGGCGGCCAGCCGCTCGGCGCCGATCGTGCGGCCCAGCAGTTCGAGCGCCTCCTCGGGTTCGAAGACCCCGAGGTCGGCCTGGACGGCGGCGGGCAGACCGGACAGCCGGGTGCGGCTGGTGGTGAGCACGGCGCAGCCGACCGCCCCCGGCAGCAGGGGTCTGATCTGGGCGGTGTCATGGACGTTGTCGAGCACCAGCAGCAGCCGCCGGCCGTCGACCACCGAACGGAACAGCGCCGAGCGGGCGTCCAGCCCGTCCGGCACCGCGTCGGCCGGCACGCCGAGCGCCACCAGGAAGCCGCTGAGCACCGCCTCCGGATCGGCCGGGGTGGCGTCGGCGCCCCGCAGGTCGGCGTGCAACTGCCCGTCCGGATAGGCCTCGCGGACCCGGTGGGCGACGTGCAGGGCGAGCGCCGTCTTGCCGACCCCGCCCATGCCGACCACGGTCGCGATCACCAGCGCCTGCCGCCCCGGGGCGCCCAGGGCTTGGCCCAGCCGCTCGACCAGGCCGGTACGGCCCGTGAAGTCGGCGGCATCGGGCGGCAGTTGGGCCGGCCTGGGCGGCGGTGCGGCGGGCGAGGCGGGCGAGGGCACGGCGTGGGCCTCCGGCGCCGGGCCGGCGGCGGGCGGGCCCACCGGCTCGGCCTGCGGCTCGGCCGGCTCCGCGAGAGTGGAGCGCGGCGTGACGGACGCCGCCGGGGCGAGCGCCGGGTCGCCCTCCAGGATCCGCTGGTGCAGCAGGTCCAGCTCCGCCCCGGGCGCCACCCCCAGCTCGTCCAGGAACAGCTGGCGCGCGCCGCGGAAGACCGCCAGCGCGTCCGCCTGGCGCCCGGCCTGGTACAGGGCGCGCATCAGCAGCCCGTACGCCCGCTCGTGCAGCGGATGCTCGGTGGTCAGCGAGGTCAGCTCCGGGATGCACCGGGAGAACCGGCCCAGCGCGAGGTCCAGCGAGATCCGCTCCTCCAGCAGGGTCCGCCGCAGCTCCTCCAGCCGTTGCCGCTGCCGCTGGGCGAACGGGCCGGGGATGCCGGTCAGCGGCTCGCCCTGCCACAGCTCCAGCGCCTGGTTCAGCAGGTCGCGCGCCTGCTGCGGCTCCCCGGCCGCCGCCGTCCGCTCGGCCTGCGCCGCCAGCTCCTCCGCCCGCGCCGCGTCCACGGCGTGCTTGGGCAGCACCAGCCGGTAGCCGTCCCCGGCCGAGGTCAGCACGTTCGGCGCGTCCGGCCCCTCGCCGTGGAGGATCTTGCGCCATCGCCACGCGTACGTGCGCACCGTCGTCATCGCGGTGCTCGGCGGCTCCTCGCCCCACAGGGCGTCGATCAGATCCGTGGCGCTCGCGCCGTGCCCCGGGCGGAGCAGCAGCACCGCCAGCATCGCCTGCTGCTGCGGACTGCCGACCTTCAGCACGGTGGAACCGCGCTGCGCCCGCATCAGTCCCAGCACCGAGAACCGGAAATCACCCATCCTGCACCTGCCCGCCTCGTGTGCTCGCCCCCGCACGCGCACGTGCCACCCCCGAAATGATGAGTCCCTATCAACCCACGTCACCCGCCGGGCTGTCGAGGGATCGTCGACCCGGCGGTGATCCGGTGTTGATCGACCGTCACCACAATGACTGGTGTGGCATCCGAGTCGGCCCGGCACGATCCGCGGGGCCCGCCACACCCCGGTCGCCCTGCCGCCGTCCGGGCGACCACCACGGCCCTCGGAGGCGGAGCCCATGAACACCGACCTGCTCTACCGGCTGCTCGACGTCGACCCGGCCGCCGGGCCGGGCGAACTGCTCCACCGCGCCCGCGCCGACCGCGACCTGCCGTACCTGGTGCTCGCCGCGCTCGACCGGGAGGGCGTGCGGATGGGCCGGCACGCCCGGGCCGAGTTGCAGCGCGCCCGCGACCGGGCCGACTGTTACGCCCGCCTCGCCCGCCGGCTCGCCGACGCCACCGGGGTCCGCCCGATCCGCGGCCTCCCACTGGCCCGCCACTACCCGCCCGGGCTGCCCCGGCCGCTGGGCGAGCTCAGCCTCGTCAGCCCCACCGAGGCCGCCCTCTGGCAGGCCGTGAACCGGCTGGTCACCGAGCACCCCGTGGAGTCCGTGGAGGTCGCCCTGCTCGGCGAGCGCCCCCGGCACACCGCCGTCACCCTGCGCTGGCCGGCCGAGGACCCGCTGCTCGACCCGTGGTACCAGGTGCGGGTCGGCACCGCCGCGCTCACCGGCGACCTCGCCACCGTCCCGGTCCGCCCGTACCTGGCCGCCGACGACCACGTCGAGTGCCTGATCGCCCTCGCCGAGGACGGCTTCGGGCGGCCCTTCCGCGCCGCCGACGTGATCGACGTCGCCCAGCTCGCCGGGCAGCCCTTCGAGCCCGTCGAGACCGCCGCCGTGGTCGCCGCCTACCGGCTCGCCCCGGAGACCGCCGCCCTCCTCGACCTCGCCGCCGCACACGTGCCGCTCGGCCCCCTGCGGGAGGTGCGCACCGCCCTGGAGGCCGAGATCGAACCCGAACTCCGCCGCCGCCGCACCTCCGCCGGCCCGCCCCGGCCGCGCCACGGCACCCTGCTGCGCCGCACCGTCACCCGCCACCAGTGGGACGAGGTGCTGCTCCTGCCCGCCGGGTCCGCCACCCTGCTGCTCACCCCGGTCGCCGACTACCTGCTCGCCCCGGAGGGCACCCGGCCGACGGCCACCGAGCGCGCCGCCGCCCTCGCCGCCCTGCGCGCCTGGGACGCCACGGCCCCCGGCAGCGCGGACCCGGCCTCCCGGGCCGGACTGACCGAGCCGCGTCCCCGCTGAAACAGGCCTGGTCAGGGCCGTGGACGGCGCCCTGACCAGCGCACCGTGGAAGAGGGGCCGTTTGGCGAGGCGCCCGGAGCTGGGTATCGTTCGTCGCGAATCATCCAGAGGGGTGGAGGGACCGGCCCTACGAAGCCCCGGCAACTCCCCGATCGACCCGGCGTCCGAAGTACGCGCCGTGCCGTCCGGGGTCAGTGCCAACTCCGGCCTGTCGCCAATGTGGCGCGGGAAAAGATGAGGAGACACGGTGCTCTCTGTGCTGTCCTTCGCCCGGGCGCTGACCGCCCCGGCCCTTCCGCGTACCCGTCTCGTGCCCGGCGCAGGCAATCGGCCGACTTCTCCGGCCCGTCCTCGCTGACCACCCCCGGCTCCCGCCGGGAGCCCCCCGTGAGCAGGACCACCCACCGCTCACGGGCACTGAGACTGGAGTACCCATCCATGGAGAACACGAGCGGCGTCGGCGTGCTCGACAAGGTCACCACGATCCTCGGCATCCTGGAGGCCGGCCCGGCCACCCTGGGCGGACTCGTCACCGCCACCGGGATGGCGCGCCCCACCGCCCACCGGCTGGCCGTCGCCCTCGAACACCACCGGCTGGTCACCCGCGACATGCAGGGCCGGTTCGCCCTCGGCCCCCGGCTCACCGAACTCTCGACGGCCGCCGGTGAGGACCGGCTGCTGGCCGCCTCCGGTTCGGTCCTCACCCACCTGCGCGACGTCACCGGGGAGAGCGCCCAGCTCTACCGCCGGCAGGGCGAGGTGCGGATCTGCGTGGCCGCCGCCGAGCGGCTCACCGGCCTGCGCGACACCGTGCCGGTGGGCGTCACGCTGCCGATGAAGGTCGGCTCGGCAGCGCAGATCCTGCTCGCCTGGGAGGAGCCCGAGCGCCTCCACCGGGGCTTGCAGGGCGCCCGGTTCACCGCCACCGCGCTGAGCGGGGTCCGGCGCCGGGGCTGGGCCCAGTCCATCGGGGAGCGGGAGCCGGGCGTTGCCTCCGTCTCCGCGCCCGTGCGGGGACCGTCGAACCGGGTGGTGGCCGCCGTCTCCGTCTCCGGCCCGATCGAACGGCTCACCCGCCACCCGGGGGCCCAACTGTCCCAGGCCGTCCTGGAGGCGGCCCACCGCCTCACCGAGGCCCTGCGCAACCCCTGACGGGGCGCGCCCCGCCTGGAGGTGGCGGGCGCCGCTCGGCCCCCGCGGACTGCCCGCTCGCGTTGGTCGTCACCCGGAAGTCGGCAGAGC
>NZ_JBHUAF010000288.1:0-11067 GCF_042789895.1 Kitasatospora sp. NPDC056783 | reverse complement strand
GGCCCTGCTCGATCGCGTACCGGACCAGCTCCACCCGGTTGTGCAGCTGGAGCTTCCCGAGCGTGTTCTGCACGTGGTTCTGCACCGTCCGGTGCGAGAGCACCAGCCGGTCGGCGATCTGACGGTAGGACAGCCCCTTGGCCACCAGCCGCAGCACCTCGGTCTCCCGGGCGGTCAGCCGCGGGGCGGCCGGCTCCGAGGCGGGGGCCGGCTCGGCGGCCAGCCGGCGGAACTCCCCGAGCACCAGACCGGCCAGGCCGGGGGTGAACACCGCGTCGCCGACGGCCGTACGGCGCACCGCGTCCAGCAGTTCCTCCCGGCCGGCCGACTTCAGCAGGTAGCCGGTCGCACCGGACTTCACCGCCTCCAGCACGTCCTGGTGCTCACCACTGGCCGACAGCACCAGCACCCGGACCGCGGGGTCGTGCGCGACCACCCGACGGCACACCTCGGCGCCGGGCAGACCGGGCAGGTTGAGGTCCAGCACGATCACCTGCGGGGTGCAGGCGCGGGCCCGGCGGACGGCCTCCTCGCCGTCGCCCGCCGTGGCCACCACGTCCAGCCCCGCCTCGGCGAGGTCACGCGAGACGGCGTCCCGCCACATCGGGTGGTCGTCCACCACCATCACCCGCACCGGCCGGTCGGCGGTCGGCTGATCGGTCATCGGCTGGTCGGTCATCGGCTGGTCGGTCATCGAGTGGCCTTCCTCGGGGCGCGCAGTTCGACCTCGACGCCCTCCCCGGGCGTCGAGTACAGCTCGGCCGTGCCGCCGAGGTCCAGCAGCCGGCCGCGGATGGACTGGGAGACGCCGAGCCGGCCGGCCTGCTCCGCCTCGCCGAGCCGCCCGGGCGCGAAGCCCGGCCCGTCGTCGCGGATGCTGACGGTGACGGCCTCCGGCTCGTCCTCGACCAGGATCCAGGCCCGGGCCCGCTCCCCCGCGTGCTTGCGCACGTTGTCGACGGCGGCGCCGACCGCCGCCGCCAGCTCGCCCGCCGCCCGGCCGGGCAGCAGCACGGCGGTGCCGGGGGCGGAGAGCGTGATCCGCTCGTCCGCGTAGGGGCGCAGCAGCGCGGTCAGGTCGCACGGGGCGTCCGGGTCCACCGGCTCGCCGGCGTCCGGTCCGGACGTGCGCTGGGCCGGCAGCGGACCGCCCGTCATCAGGGCCCGCAGCGCCCGTTCCTGTTCGCCCGCCAGCCGGCCCAGCTCGGCGAGGTCCGCGCCGCCCGTCCCCCCGGCCGGCTCCGCGCCGCGCCGCTGGACCAGGGCGAGCACCTGGAGCACGCCGTCGTGGATGTCCCGGGAGAGCCGCTCGCGTTCCCGGGTGGCCGCCTCGACCTGGAGCGCCCGGGTGAGGGTGGCCTCGCTGCCCCGGGCCAGCTCGATCACGTAGCCGATCGCGCAGCCGGCCATCAGCAGCAGCACGATGTTGTGGAGGTTGTCGCCGGTCGGGCCGCCGTGGCCGAGGATGTTGGCGACGCCGATCACCGAACCCGAGGCCGCCGCCGGGCGCCAGCCGCCCTTCCCGGCGTAGCCGAGCACCGTGCCGGCGGCCCAGATGGTCGGCAGGGTGGGCGCGCCGTGGCTGATCCGGGCCGGGGAGTCGGTCAGTCCGCTCATCACGATGCCGGTGACGGCGAGGGTGAGGTCGGTGCCCAGGACGTACCAGGTGCAGCGCCGCGGATTGGCGAAGGCTCGGGTGCTGGCCAGGGTCCAGAGGGTCAGCGCGCCCATGAAGATCCAGCCGGCCACCGGGTGCAGGAAGTGCAGGTACGAGTTGAAGTAGCGCAGCAGGGCGTAGCACAGGGCCAGCACCCGGAAGTAGGAGATCGCCTTCCACAGCGGCAGCGCGCCGGACTGCCCGCGGGCCGCCCGGGTCCCGCCGCCCGCGCGGGCCCTGCCGCCGCGGCCCGTCACCCCCCCCGCCCCCCCCCCGCCCCCCCCCCCGGCGGGGCCGCGGGGGGGGCCCGGACGTCTACTCCGGCTTCTCCGAGGTGCCGGGCTCGGCGGCCTTCTCGCCCCCGGCGGCCTTCTCGGCCTTCTCCGCCTCGGCGGCCTCCGCCTTCTCGGCCTTGACCGCGGCCCGGCGCTCGGCCTCGGCCTTCTTCTTGTCGTCGGCGATCTGCCGCTTGGCGGCGGTCGCGTAGATGTCCACGTACTCCTGGCCGGAGAGCCGCATGATCTCGTACATCACCTCGTCCGTCACCGAACGCAGGATGAAGCGGTCGTTCTCCATGCCCTGGTAGCGGGAGAAGTCCAGCGGGCGGCCGATCCGGATGCCGGGGCGGATGCCGAAGTTGGGGATCACCTGGCCGGGCGGCTGCACCTTCTCGGTGTCGATCATGGCGACCGGGATCACCGGGGCCCCGGTGGCCAGCGCGACGCGGGCCAGACCGCCGACCTTGCCGCGGTACAGCTTGCCGTCGGGCGACCGGGTGCCCTCGGGGTAGACCCCGAACAGCTCGCCGCCCTCCAGCACCGCGATGGCGCTGCGGATCGCGGCCTCCCCGGCGCCGCGCACGCCCGAGCGGTCCACCGGCAGCTGGCCGACGCCCTTGAAGAACGCCGCCGTCAGCCGGCCCTTGAGGCCCGGGGTGTTGAAGTACTCGGCCTTCGCGATGAAGGTGACCCGACGCTTGATCAGCGCGGGGAAGAAGAACGAGTCCGAGAAGGACAGGTGGTTGCTCGCGATGATCGCCGCACCCTCGGTGGGGATGTTCTCCTCACCCTCGATCCAGGGCCGGAAGAAGATCCGAAGCAATGGCGCGACGATCATCTTCATCAGTCGGTAGAACAACCCGGGCCTCCTGTTATGCGGACCGGTCGATCCTAATGCCCCGCGGCCGTCCGCCGCGCCCGGGCCCGCCGCAGGGGGTGCGCCGGGGCCCGCCGCCGGGGGTTCGCCCGGCCCCGCCGTAAGGGGTGTACGACCCGGCGCGGAGCGTGGGACGATGCGAATCCGCAACGCCCCCGCCAGCGCCCCCTCCCCCAGCGCCACCCGTCCGCGAAGGAGCCCGCCATGCCGTTGCTGCCCGGCGCCGAGCCGTACCACCACCGCGGCGGACCGGTGGGGGTGCTGCTCTGCCACGGCTTCACCGGGTCGCCGCAGTCGATGCGGCCGTGGGCCGAGGAGTTGGCGGCGGCCGGGTTCACCGTCTCGGTGCCGCTGCTCCCCGGGCACGGCACCCGCTGGCAGGACATGCAGGTCACCCGCTGGCAGGACTGGTACGCCGCCGCCGAACAGGAGCTGCTGGCGCTCGCCGAGGAGTGCGAGCAGGTCTTCGTCTGCGGGCTGTCGATGGGCGGCGCGCTGGCGCTGCGGCTCGCCGCGCTGCACGGGCCGGCGGTCTCCGGGCTGGTGCTGGTCAACCCGTCGGTGCGTTCGGACACCCCCGTGAGTGTGCTGCTGCCGGCCCTGCGCCACCTGGTCCCCAGCGCGGCCGGGGTCACGGGCGACATCGCCCGGGCCGGCTCACCGGAGGTCGGCTACGACCGCACCCCGCTGCACGCCGCCTGGTCGCTGAGCCTGCTGTGGCAGGAGGTCCAGCGGCTGCTGCCGGAGGTGACCCAACCGGTGCTCCTCTTCCACAGCCCGCGTGACCACGTGGTCTCTCCGGCCAACTCGGAACTGGTACTGGCCCGGATATCCTCGACCGACGTGGCGGAGCGGCTGTGCCAACGCAGCTTCCACGTCGCGACGCTGGACCACGACGCGGCGGAAATATTCGCGGCCGCCCAGGACTTCATCCGACGGCTGACCGCACCCGCGGTGGGCGTCACCCGGGTCGAATCCGACGATCACCATGGCTGAAGGGCCGGAAGTGCACGAGAGCAGCACGGCGGGCGGCGGGGACGAGACTCCCCGCGAGGACGGTGCGACCAAGGACGGCGGGACGAACGCCGCGGCCCCGGGCGGCGCGCCGACGGACCGTACGGGCCCGGGCGGCGCCGTGACGCCCCCGCCCGCCCAGGACGCCGCCGAGGGCCCGGCCCCGGACGCCGCCGCACCGCAGGCTCCCGCCGAGCGCCGCACCCGCCGGGCGCCCGAGCGCAGCCAGGCCGAGCAGGACGAGATCTTCGCCGCCCTGGTGGCCCAGTTCGACGACCCGGTCGACCTCAACAACCCCAACTGGCCGGAGGTTGAGAACCTCCGGGCGCAGAACGAGCTCAAGGGCCGCCCCAAGGACGGCGCCGACGGCCGCGGCGAGCCGGACGACCTGTCCGGTCTCGCCCCGCAGCCCCGCCCCCGCTCCGGCCGGCCGGTGATGCCGGCCGCCGGCTCGGGCCCGCGCGACTTCGAGCTGGCCGAGGAGACCGACGAGGGCCACTACGTCCCGCCGGAGCCCCCGCCGCTGCCGGCCGCCGACGTGACCGCCAAGTTCGCCTGGCTGGCGGTGCTCGGCGGCCCCGCGCTGCTGCTGATCGACGCGGTGGTCTGGCGGGAGATCTCCGGCTGGCCCGCCTGGGTCGGGATCACCGCCTTCCTCGGCGGCTTCGTCACGCTGGTCGCGCGGATGAAGGACCGCGACGAGGACGAGCCGGAGGATCCGGATCACGGCGCGGTGGTCTGACCGGTCAGGCCTTGGGCGGTTCGAGGACGGCGAGCACCGGCAGGTGGTCGGTCGCGGCCCGCAGGTCGGCCTCGGTGACGCCGGGCAGCCCGTGCGGCACCCCGCAGCCGAGGACGGTGATCCCGGGTGTGGCGAAGACGGCGTCGATCCGCTGGTAGGGGCGCTCCGGGACGGAGGTGAACTCGCCGCCCCAGGGCGCGGCCGGGTGCCCGTCCTGGAGCCGGGAGGCCAGCAGCCGCCAGCCCGGACCGTCCGGGTGTTCGTTGAAATCCCCTGCCACGACGCCGAGTTCGGTGATCGCGAGCTGGTCGAGCAGCAGCTCGAACTGCCCGTACCGCTCCTCCTGGTCCAGGCTGAGGTGGCAGCTGGTGACGGTGAACGGCGCGGTGCCGGGCAGCCGCAGCAGCGCGGTGGCGAAGCCCCGGGCGTGCAGGCCGCGGGTCTTGGGCAGCAGCCGGTCGTACACCCCGAGCGGCTCCACGGCGCCGGGCCGGGCGAGCAGCAGCGGTCCGGCGGCGGTGCGGCCGCCGCCGGCCAGCACCTCGGTCCCGGTGTGCCGGGCCAGCCAGGCGGCCTGCCCCTCGGGCCGCCAGTAGCGCGGCGCCTCCTGGACGCAGACCAGGTCCGGGTCGCAGGCCCGGATCACCCGGGCCAGTGCCCGCCGGTCGTCCCGCAGTGAGCGGATGTTGTAGCTGAGCAGGCGCAGCCGGCCCGGGCCGGACGGCGGCAGCGGTCGGACGGCGGCAGCGGCGGTCTCGGCGGTCATGGTCCTCCCCTGGGCGGTCACCGGATCGCTCCGACGGTACGCGGCGGAACCGGGACGTGTCGCCCGAGGACGTGCGACGGCGGCGGCGCGTCCGGGATCGGTCGGGGCCCGGTCGCACCGCTGCCGGCGGGCTCGAAGAGGTCGGGGTCAGCTGGTGCGCGCGAGGTCCGCGGCGCCGACGATGCCGGCGGCGGATCCCATCGAGGCCAGGACGACCTCGGCGCGCGGGCGGTGCACCCCGCCGGTCAGGTAGTGCTCGAAGGCCTTGGCGACCGGGTCGAGCAGCAGCCGCCCGGAGTCGGAGACGCCGCCGCCGAGCACGAAGACGCCCGGGTCGAACAGCGCGGCGAGGTCGGCCATGCCGCGGCCCAGCCAGTCGGCCAGCTCGGCGTAGCACTCCAGGGCGAGCGGGTCGCCCTCCTCGGCGGCCTGGGTGATGTGGATGCCGCGGATGGTCTCGGCCACGCCGTCGTTGAGCTCCAGCATCCGGCGGCCGCGCTGCGCGTCGGCGGCGGCCTTCTCCCGGCCGTAACGGCGCAGCGCGCGCCCGGAGCCGTACTGCTCCCAGCAGCCCTTGCCGCCGCAGCCACAGGCCAGGCCGTCGGGGACCATGTTGAGGTGGCCGATCTCGCCGGCGACTCCGAAGCGGCCGCGGTGCAGCCGGCCGTCCAGGACGATGCCGCCGCCGATGCCGGTGCCGACGGTGATCAGCACCATGTCGCGGTGGTCGGCGGCCGCGCCGAAGCTGAACTCGGCCCAGGCCGCGCAGTTGGCGTCGTTCTCGACGACGGTGGACAGGCCGGTGAGCTCCTCGATCCGCCCGCGCAGCGGCTCGTTCTCCCAGTCGATGTTGGGCGCGAAGATCACCGTGGAGCGGTTGCTGTCGACGAAGCCGGGGGCGCCGACGCCCACCGCGGTGACGTCGGGGTGCTCCTCCTTGAGCTCGCGCACGGCCTGCGCGATGGCGTCGACCGCCCACTGGGGGTCGGCCGGGGTGGGCACCCTGGTCCGGGACAGGATCGCGCCCGCCTCGTCGACCACACCTGCCGCGATCTTGGTCCCGCCGACATCGACGCCGATGGTCAGAGCCATGTGTCCCTCAGCTATTCACTCGTTCCGCTGGGCGGAACGCTACCGCCCAACCCGGCCCCCGTACACAGCCTCGCATACATTATCCGAAGGCAATTCCGGAGCCAGCAGGCCGCGATGCTTCAAAAGTCGTATCTAATTCCCCTCTTCGTGACGTACGAGAGTGGCATGATCACCCTCCGGAAGTCACGGTTTCACTGCTTGGCGGACGGCCCGTCAGCCTCGTCGACACCGGAGCCGAGGTCGCCGTCGAGGTCGATCTTCTCGGCCGGCGCGCCCTGGCCGGCGGTCCAGCGGTTCTCGTGCCCGGCCACGGCGGCGCGGTAGGCGGCCAGCAGCTCGCTGCCCGCGGTGGCGAGCCCGGTGCCGACGGCGGCCAGGTGGGAGTAGACCTCCGGTTGCCGGGTGCGCAGCCGGTCGGCCATCCCGGAGAGGGTGATCAGGGTGGTGGCGCCGGCCTCCTGGGCCTTCTCGCCGAGCGCGTCGGCGAAGCGGCGCACCTCGTCCACCAGCGGGCCCAGTTCCGGCCCGAACGGGTGGGACTGCCCGCCGCCCGGCCCGGTGTGGTCGGCCCCCGGCCCGGCGTGGTCGCCGGCGGGCTCGGTACGGTCGTCGACGGGCTCGGTACGGTCGTCGGTGCTGGTCATCGCGGGCGCCTCCTCGGCCGTGGCCGCACCCCGCGGCCCTCCGGCCCGACGCTACCCGACCGGCCGGACAGCCCGGAAAGGCCCGGCTCCCCGGTCGAACCGCCGTCGAACCCCCGTCAGCCCCGAGGCCAGAGCGCCGGATCCGGCGCGAACCGCACCGAGAGCACCCCGTCGGCCAGTCCGGCCCCGGCCACCGTGCAGCGGCGCAGCGCGGAGGGCAGGGTGAGCACCCGGCGGTGGGCGCCGAGCCCGACCACCAGGTCGTCGCCGCGGCGGACCAGGTCCAGCTCGGCGCGGTCGGCGCCGGGCAGGTCGAGGTGCCAGACCAGCAGGCCGTCCTCGGCGAGCCGGTCCTCGACCGACCAGGGCCCGGGCGCGAGCCGCTCGGGCCCGTCCCCGTCCCCGTAGAGGCGATCGGCGAGGGCCTCCAGGGTGGCGTCGGTCAGCTCGCCGACCAGCACCGGGGCGTCGGTCTCGGCGGCGAGCCCGGTCAGTTCCTCCTGGCGGCGGCGGGCCAGCGCGGCCAGCCAGGGGTCGGGCGAGGCGGCGGCGGCCCCGGGCAGCGCTCCGTGCACCACCACGGCGTCCGGCCGGTGCCCGTGCAGCGCGAGTCCGGCCCGGATCCGGCGCAGCTCGCCGTACGGGTGGCCGTCGGCCGGGACGACCAGCCGGACGCCGGTGCCGGGGTCGGTGATCGCGGCGCGGGACTCGGCGAGCGCCGCGGCGGCCTTGGTGCGCCCCTCGTACAGCCAGTCGGCGGGCATCGGGACGCCCGCCAGCCCGGCCAGCAGCGGGCGCAGCGCCCGGGCGGCCTGCCGTTGCTCGGGGACGAGCCGGTCCAGGTAGCGGGCCAGTTGCTCGGGCAGGGCGAGGGTGGCGATCAGTTCGGCGGGCGGCGGGGCGAGCACCACCAGGACGTCCTGGTCGGCGGCGGGCAGGGCGCGCAGCAGGGCGAGCCGGGCGATGCCGGGGAGGGCGGTGAGCTCCTCCGGGTCGAGCTGTTCGGCGCCGAGCAGGTCGAGGGCGGGCTTGAGCCGGCCGGTGAGCGCGCCGACGGCGTAGCGGAAGGCGGCCTGCTCGTCGATCCGGGAGACGGTCAGACCGGGTGCGTAGCCCAGTGGTTCGGGCTCCAGCCGGATGCCGAGGGCGGAGTCCAGGGCGCGGTGCGGGTCGTCGGCCGCCAGCAGCCAGGTGCGGTGGCCGCGCCGGGCGGCGTGCAGGGCGGTGGCGGCGGCCACCGTGGGTGCGCCGGCGTCGCCGCTGACCAGGATGGTGCGTGTCGCCGTCATGCCGTGCGGCCCCCTCGTTCGGTCGGACCGTCAGCCCTGGGCGGGCTTCTTGCCGTCGGTGTCCTCGACGCGCTTCTTCAGGCCGGCCAGGGCGCGGTCGATGATGACCTTCTCCGCCTTGCGCTTGATCATGCCGAGCATCGGGATCTTGACGTCCACGGCGAGCTGGTAGGTCACCTCGGTGCGGCCGCCGGCCAGCGGGGCGAGGGTGTAGGAGCCGTCCAGCGAGCGGAGCATCTGGCTGCGGACGAGGGTCCAGCCGACCTCGCGGTCGCCGTCCCAGGTGTAGGCGAGGACGTGCTCGTCGCGGATGGCGCCGGCGTCGAGCAGCAGCCGGACCTGCGCGGCGCGGCCGTCCTCGCCGGTCTCCAGGACCTCGATCTCCTTGACCTCCCCGGTCCACGCCGGGTAGGCGGCGAAGTCGGCGATCACGGCCATGACCGTGGCCGGGGTCGCGTCGATGGTGATGCTCGACCTGGTGTGCTCCGCCATGGAATGGCCCTCCGCCTCGTCCCTCTGACTGCCGGCCCGGCCGGGGCGCGCTCGGCCCGGTCCGCCCGGAGCAGGCTATCGCGCCCGGCGGCGGCGATCGGCGACGGGCGGCCGCGGTGCGGCGGGTGCCGGGCGGCGGCCGCGGGACGACGGGCACCGGGCAGCGGCCGACGGGCACCGGACGGCGGGGCATGTTACCGGCCGGTCGCCCGGCGCTGCCGTAGGGTGCCATTCGAACGACCCGGTCACGGCCTGGTCGGACCCGGCCGGGTGTGACACTTCGAACACCGGAGCCGACCCCCCTGGTCGAAGCTGCCTACCGGGCAGTAACGTCCTGCCGTCCCGCAGCGTCGCGAACGAGGAGCAGTCTTGCTCGACTTCAGCCTTCCGGCCCTCTATCAGGTACCGAGCGGCGGCAACCTCGCCGACCCGGTGCACCGGAACGCCGAGGAGCACCCGGATGTCGCCGTGCTCAGCCGGAAGGTGGACGGCCGGTGGCAGGAGCTGACCTCGGTCCAGTTCCTGGCCGAGGTGCACGCCGCCGCGAAGGGCCTGATCGCCGCGGGCGTCGAGCCGGGCGACCGGGTGGGCATCATGTCCCGCACCCGGTACGAGTGGACGCTGCTGGACTTCGCGATCTGGACGGCCGGCGCGATCACCGTGCCGGTGTACGAGACCTCCTCCGCCGAGCAGGTCGAGTGGATCCTCGGCGACTCGGGCGCGGTCGCCGTGATCACCGAGACCGCCAAGCACGTCCAGGTGGTCGACGAGGTCCGCGGCCGCCTGCCGGAGCTGCGGCACACCTGGCAGATCGAGAGCGGCGCGCTGGCCGCGCTGGCCGAGGCCGGCCGGGACGTCCCGGACGCGACCGTCCACGAGCGCCGCCGGATCGCCGGCGCCGACGACGTCGCCACCATCGTCTACACCTCGGGCACCACCGGCCGCCCGAAGGGCTGTCAGCTGACGCACGGCAACTTCCTGGCCGAGTGCGGCAACGTCGTCGAGCAGCTGGCCCCGCTGTTCCGGACCGGCGAGAGCTCGGTCCTGCTCTTCCTGCCGCTGGCCCACGTGCTCGGCCGGATCGCCGAGATCGCCCCGGCGATGGCCCCGATCAAGCTCGGCCACGTCTCCGACGTCCGGGACGTCACCGCCGAGCTGGCCGCCTTCAAGCCGTCCCTGATCCTGGGCGTGCCCAGAGTCTTCGAGAAGGTCTACAACACCGCGCGCGCCAAGGCCCAGGCCGACGGCAAGGGCAAGATCTTCGACAAGGCCGCCGACACCGCGATCGCCTACAGCCGGGCGCTGGACGCGGGCGGCGCGGGCCTGGTGCTGCGGCTCAAGCACGCCGTCTTCGACAAGCTGGTCTACAGCAAGCTGCGCGCCGCGCTCGGCGGCCGGGCCACCCACGCCATCTCCGGCGGCGCCCCGCTCGGCGAGCGCCTGGGCCACTTCTACCGCGGCATCGGCTTCACCGTCCTGGAGGGCTACGGCCTGACCGAGACCTGCGCGGCCACCGCCTTCAACCCGTGCGACAAGCCGAAGATCGGTACGGTCGGCCGCCCGGTGCCCGGCTGCTCCGTCCGGATCGCGGAGGACGGCGAGGTGCTGCTCAAGGGCCCGCACATCTCCACCGGCTACTGGAACAACCCCGAGGCCACCGCGGACTCCCGCAAGGACGGCTGGTTCGCCACCGGCGACCTCGGCTCGCTGGACTCCGAGGGCTACCTCACCATCACCGGCCGCAAGAAGGAGATCATCGTCACCGCCGGCGGCAAGAACGTCGCCCCGGCCGTGATCGAGGACCGGATCCGCGGCCACGCCCTGGTCGGCGAGGTCATGGTGGTCGGCGACCGCAAGCCCTTCGTCGCCTGTCTGATCACCGTCGACCCGGAGTTCTTCCCGAAGTGGAAGGAGCTCAACGGCAAGCCGTCCGGCGCCACCGTCGCCGACCTCGCCGCCGACCCGGACCTGCTGGCCGCCCTCCAGGCCGCGGTGGACGACGGCAACGCGGCCGTCTCGCACGCCGAGGCGGTCAAGAAGTTCCGGCTGCTGGACACCGAGTTCTCCGAGGAGAGCGGCCACCTGACGCCCTCGCTCAAGCTCAAGCGCAACGTCGTGCTGAAGGACTTCGCGGCCGACATCGAGGCCCTGTACCAGAAGTAGGACCGGGAACGGCCGTACGGGCCCCGCCTCCTCCCCGGGAAGGAGGCGGGGCC
>NZ_JBHUAF010000287.1:0-11143 GCF_042789895.1 Kitasatospora sp. NPDC056783 | reverse complement strand
GGACCGTCAGCTGTGACGGCCACGGCCACGGCGACGGGCGGCCAGCATGGCCAGACCACCGAGACCGAGCAGGCCGGCGCCCGCCACACCGAAGACCACCGGGGTGTTGCCGGCACCGGTGGACGGCAGCTGACCGCCGCCGCCAGGGCCCTCGCCGGCCGGCTGCTCAGCCGGCCGCTCGGACGGCGCCTCGGACGGGTAGTCGCTGGTCGGGGCCGGAGCCGCGCTCGACGACGACGCGCTGGCCGACGGCGAGGCCGGGGACGTCGGGGCCGGAGACGTCGGAGCCGGAGACGTCGGAGCCGGAGACGTAGGCGCCGGAGACGTCGGAGCCGGGGACGTAGGCGCCGGCGAGGTCGGGGCCGGAGACGTCGGAGCCGGGGACGTAGGCGTCTCGGTCGGCGTCACCGTAGGCGTGGGCGTGGGCGTAACGGTCGGCGTCGGCGTCACCGTGGGCGTCTCAGTCGGCGTCGGCGTCGGCCCGCAGTCCGGCAGGTCGCCGTCGAACGGGTAGCTGTGGATCTCGTAGCCGCCGTTGCCGGTGTGGATCAGGTTGCCCGCCAGGTACACCCGGCCGTTCATGCCCGGCTCGGAGAGGGTCGTGGTGCCAGCCGGGTTGCCGGCCAGGACCGATCCCTGGAACTGGGCGCTGCCGAGGATCCGGGCCGAGGTCGCCGTCGGGAAGTTGTACATCAGCTTCGAGCGCATCTCGGTGGTCTGGTCCCCGGCCAGTCCGGTGCCGGTGTAGGTGTTGATGACCGGGCTGTCGCCGAGCATGTTCACCACGACGGTGGCGCCGGCCGGGATGCCGGTGAAGACCAGTCCGATCTGCCCGCCGCTGGGCGAGGCGAGGTCCCGAGTGACGTTGAAGACCTGCTTCATGCTGGTCCCGTCACCGGTGAAGGTCGCCTCGCTGGCGGTGACCTCGACGGTGCCGGTCGCGGTGGCCCGGGCGACGCAGGCGGAGACGCCCTCGATCTGGGCCAGCACCTCCCGGTACGGCGCGGCGGCGTTCAGGTCCTCGATCAGCTCTCCGGTGGGGTCGATGCTGACGTTCCCGGTGACGGTGCCCGCGTGGCGCAGGTTGCCGAAGGCCGATCCTTTGGAGTCGATGCCACCGATCAGGATGGTGTTGCCGGCCACGGCGTCGACGTTGCCGCCGGCGGTCACGAAGTCACTGCCGTTCGGCGGCACGACGCGTGAGCCGACGCCGACGACGCCCATGTTGTAGATGCCGCCGCCGTCCTTGTCGACGGTCAGGTTCCCCAGCGCGACGATCTTGCCCTCGGCCTCGGCGGCGCGGCCGTTCACGGTGTAGTCGCCGCCGGTGAAGACGCTGATGGCGGCGTCGCGGCCGGGGAAGTCGCCGTTGTTGACCGGCGGCCAGGTGGCGGGGCAATCGGGCCCGGAGCAGGCACCCAGCGGCGGGGCCAGCGGGGCGGCCGAACCGACCGTCAGCACCGCGGCCAGCGGCAGCATGGCGGCGGCGGTCGCCGCGGCGACCCGAGCGGCCCGGCGCCCGGGTATCGCCGGCGCCCTCCTGGCGGTCGTTCTGTGACTCGGTGAACCTGTGGACTGACCCATCGACAATTCCTCCGTGTATGAGAAAGGGCAGGTCGGGACCCTGCCGCGTTCCACGCAACCCCCTGCGATCCAGCAGATCCAGGACATCCGACACTAAATCGGACTATTCGCACCTTACAGGGCATCAGATTGAATCTGAAATTCACACAAATAGGGCACTGCTCACCCGGCGTGTCGTCACCGTCCGCCAGGCCCCGAGGACGGTGAGTCCGACGACAGGCCCTAGGTTGGGACCATGACCACCGAGGCCCAGGACCAGAGCGCGCCGCTCGTCGCCGTCGCGTCCGCCGACGCCGTACTGCGACACCCCGAGGTGGGCGAGCACCTGTTGACCGCCATGGAGCGGGAGCGCGCCGCGCGCTTCCGGCAGGAGTCCGGGCGGGTCGACTTCACCGCCGGGCACCTGCTGGTCCGGCTCTGCGCCGCCCGGCTGCTCGGTGTGCCGGTGGCCGGGCTCGTCCTCGCCCAGCAGTGCCCGGACTGCGGGCTCGCCGACCACGGCAAGCCCTACCTGCCGGACCACCCCGGGGTGCACGTGAGCCTGTCGCACACCCGGGGCGTGGTCGCGGCCGGCGCCGGGTTCCAGCCGGTCGGGGTGGACGTCGAACTGGCCACCCGAGGCGGCTCGCTGGGCTCGGTCGCCCGCCGGGTGCTCGCCCCGGCCGAACTCGCCCTGGTCGAGGCCGACCCGGAGCCGGAACGGGCGTTCCTGCGGTTCTGGGTGCGCAAGGAGTCGCTGATCAAGATCGGGCGGGCCACCCTGGACACCCTCGGCCGGATCGACCTCTCCGCCCTGCCGCCGGTCGTCCCGCCGGGCCGACCACTGCGCAGCCGGTACGAGGACCTGCACCTGCTCGACTGGACCGACCCGGAGCACGCCGCCGCCGTCGCGGCCGTCAGCACCGCCCCGCCCCGGATCGTCGGCCTCACCGCCGCGCGCTGAGCCCGGGGGCGGAAGCCGCCGTCCGGTGCCTCCGCCCGGCCCCTCCACCCGGCGCCGTCGCCCGGCGCCGACCCGCCCGGCGGACCGGTGAATAAGCGGTGTTAGCGTGCCTGGTCGTGGGCACGCCGAACACGCGTGCCCGTCGACCCAGCTGCCCACCGGATCCAAAGGGTGCCCGCCATGGCCAAGTTCCTGCTGAGCCTGCACGTCCTCGTGTCGGTCCTGTTCATAGGCCCGGTCGCGGTGGCCGTCAGCATGTTCCCGCGCCGGGCGAAGGCCGCGCTGGCCGGTGGGCCGGACCGGGCCTCCGATGCCGGCGTGCTGCGCGTACTGCACCGGATCACCCAGGTCTACGCCCTGCTCGGGGTCGCGGTGCCGGTGCTGGGCATCGGCCTGGCCCAGGTGATGGACGTGCTCGGGCAGTCCTGGGTGATCGTCTCGATGGTGCTGACCGCGATCGCCGCGCTCGCCCTGCTGCTCTTCGTCCTGCCCGGCCAGCAGGCCGCCGTGGACGCGCTGGAACTCGATCCGTCGGACGAACGGCACACCAAGGCCGTCGGCGGCCTGAAGCTGCTGCCGATGACCGCCGGGGTGTTCAACCTGCTGTGGGCCGTGGTCGTGGTGCTCATGGTCATCCGGCCGGGGTCGAGCACCGGCGTCTGATCCCGCACGTCCCCTGCCGCCGGCCGGGGCCGTTCGAGTACCGTCCTGGGCCATGACGATCATGGCGGGCATGGGCGGCCCGACGGGAAGCGGCGTCGGTCCGCTGCTGCGCGGCTGGCGGGAACGGCGGCAGCTCAGCCAGCTGCAACTGGCGCTGCGGGCGGACTCCTCGACCCGCCACCTCAGCTTCGTCGAGAACGGCCGCGCCCGCCCGAGCCGGGAGCTGGTGCTGCGGCTGGCCGAGCAACTGGACGTCCCGGTGCGCGAGCGCAACACCCTGCTGCTCGTGGCCGGATACGCCCCGCACTTCCCCGAGACGCCGTTGGACGCCCCCGCGATGGTCGCGCTGCGCGGCGGGCTGGAACGGCTGCTGGCCGCCCACGACCCGTACCCGGCCCTGGTCCTCGACGGGTCCTTCCGGGTGCTGGCGGCCAACCACTCGCTCGGGCTGCTCCTGGACGGCGTCGCCCCGCACCTGCTGGAGCCGCCGTTCAACGCGGTCCGGGCCACCCTGCACCCGGACGGGCTGGCACCGCGCATCGCCAATCTGCGGCAGTGGCGGCGGCACCTGCTGGAACGGATGGAGCGCCGGCTGGAGCTGGTCCGCGCCGAACCGCTGCGCCGGCTGTACGAAGAGGTCCGCGGCTACCCCGAACCGGCCGAGGCAGGGGCGGACGGAGCCGCCGGAGCGGACGGGCCGAACCGGGCGGACGGACCGGACGCGGGTGATCCGGCCTCCGCCGGGTTCCCGTTCGCCCTGCCACTGCGGATCCGGCAGGAGGGACGGGCGCTCTCCTTCCTCTCCACCGTCACGACCTTCAACACGCCGCTGGACGTCACCGTCTCCGAGCTGGCCCTGGAGACCTTCCTGCCGGCCGACGCGGAGACGGCGGCCTTCCTCCGGGAGCACGGCTCCGCGCCCGGGACCGACGCCGCGGGGCGGTGAACCGGAGGACGGCGAACCGGGCCACCACCGCGGCCTGCACCAGGACCCCGACGGACCCGGCGGTGATCGGCTCCGGCCACAGCTCCATCGGGACCGGACTGAGCACCACCCGGACCAGGTTGACGTCGATCACGGCCCGCACCCCGAAGCCCGGAGGCCGCCGCCGGGCTGTGCCCGCCGGGACGGCGGCCGGAGCAGCACACCGGCCCGCTTCACCGCGCGGGCGGTGATGGTGGTCTCGGCCCGCGCGACGCCGAGCGGGCCGAGGGTGTCGGTGAGGAAGCGGTACAGCTCGCCGTGGTCCGGGCAGAACACCGTGGCCAGCAGGTTGGTCGGGCCGCTGGTGGCGAACACCCCGTGCACCCACGGGTGGCGGGCCAGCGCCGTACCGACCTCGGCGAGCCGGCCGGGCGGCACGTCCAGCCAGAGGTTGGCGTCCACGGCCAGGCCCAGCAGCCGCGGGTCCACGGTGGCGTGGGTGCGCAGCAGCCCGGCCTCGTCCAAGCGGTGCAGACGGCGGCGCACCGTGGACTCGGGCGCGCCGACGGCCGCGGCCAGGACGGCGTGGGACTGCCGCGCGTCCTCACCCAGCCGCTCCAGCAAGGAACGGTCCAGGCCGTCCAGCGGCGGGGGCGCGGCGGGGCGCGCGACGGCGGGCCGGGCGAGCGCGGCGCTCTCCGCCTCGGTCAGGTGCCCGGCCCGCCACTGCCCGGCGTCGGCGAAGGCGTGCAGCACGGCGTGGGTGGTGGTCCGGAGCAGGACGGCCGCACCTACCGGGCGGTGCTCGGCGGCGGGGCCGAGCTGGACGGGCGGCCGATCGCGCCGCCGGAGCGGGAGTTGGCCGCCGCCGTCGCGGCCACCAGCCAGCCGCCGCGGGTGGCGGCCGACCCGGTGGCGCTGCGCCGGGCGGGCGAGTCGCTGTCCGCGATGGCGGGCGCGGTGCTGGCGGTGCGCAACCTCGGCCCGACCGCTCTCCAGGTGGCCCAGGTCGGCTCCGGGCACCTGGCGCTGTTCTGGGAGTACGGCCTGGACGCGGGCAACCTGCTGCCCGGCGCGCTGATCGCGAGCGAGGCGGGCGCGACGGTGACGGACGCCGCCGGGTCGGCCTGGACGGCCGGTTCCGACGGCTTCCTCGCCGCCGCCCCCGGGCTGCACGCCCGGGCACTGGAGGTGCTGCGGACGGTCGGCTGACGGAAGGGCGCCGGCCGGCGCTCTGCCGGACCCCGATCGGCGGAGCACCGGCCGGCCGGCCGCGTCGAAGTACGCCCACACCTTGTCGAGGACGTTCTTCGGCGTGGTGGGCCCCTCCTGCCCGATGGCGGGCGAGGAGGGAGCGTGTGCACGTCGATCAGTCCGGGCAGGCCGAGGGCCTGTCAGAACTCCCGTACGCCCGCTGCTTCCTGGCCGCTCACGCGGGCACCGGCCGGGCCCGGTCGATGATCGCCCCGGTGTCGACCCCGGCCGGCAGGGTGCCGAAGGCCGCGCCGTGGTCGCCGCCCAGCCGGCTCGCGCAGAAGGCGTCGGCCACGGCCGGGCTGCCGTACCGGACCAGCAGCGACCCCTGGAAGGCCAGGGCCATCGACTCGACCAGCCGACGGGTGCGGTACTCCAGGTCGCCGAGGTCCGTCAGCTCCTTGCGCAGGGCGGCGACGGCCGTGTCCAGCCGACGGTCCGCGCCGGCGGCGGCGTCGAGTTCGCCGAGGAACGCCTCGACGCTCTCCGGGCTCCTGGCCATGGCGCGCAGCGCGTCCAGTGCGGCGACGTTGCCGGAGCCCTCCCAGATCGACACCAGCGGCGCCTCCCGGTAGAGCCGGGGCATCCCGGACTCCTCGACGTAGCCGTTTCCGCCCAGGCACTCCAGCGCCTCGGCGGAGTGCGCCGGACCGCGCTTGCACACCCAGTACTTGGCCACCGCCAGGCCCAACCTCCGCACCAGCGCCTCGTTCTCGTCCCCCGCGAGGGTGCGGTCGGTGGCGTGGGCGAGCCGCATCGCGACGGTGGTGGCCGCCTCGGACTCCACCACCAGGTCGGCGAGGACGTTGCGCATCAGCGGCTGGTCGACCAGCGCCTTGCCGAACGCCCGCCGGTGCAGGGCGTGGTGGACCGCCCGGGTGGCGCCGTAGCGCATTCCGGAGGCGGCGCCGACGGTGCAGTCCAGCCGGGTCATGTTGACCATCTCGATGATGGTCCGCACGCCCCGGCCCTCCTCGCCGACCAGCAGGCCGACCGCGCCGTCGTACTCCAGCTCGGCGGAGGCGTTGGACTTGTTGCCGAGCTTGTCCTTGAGCCGCATCAGCCGCAGCCGGTTGCGGCCGCCGTCCGGGAGGACGCGCGGCAGCACGAAGCAGCTGAGGCCGCCCGGGGCCTGGGCGAGAGTCAGGAAGAGGTCGGACATCGGAGCCGAGGTGAACCACTTGTGGCCGGTGAGCCGGTAGGTGCCGTCCGGCTGCGGCGCGGCGGTGGTGGTGTTGGTGCGGACGTCCGAGCCGCCCTGCTTCTCGGTCATCGACATGCCGGCGATCAGCCCGCGCTTGGTGCGGGGCTCGCGCAGCCCGAAGTCGTACTCGGTGGCCGCCAGCAGCGGCTCCAGCTCGGCGGCCAGGGCGGGGGTGGCGCGCAGCGCCGGGACGGCGGCGTAGGTCATCGAGACCGGGCAGGTGTGGCCGGCCTCGACCTGGCCCCAGACGTAGAACTTGGCGGCACGGGCGGAGTGGGCGCCGGGGCGCTCGTCGCGCCAGGGCGCGGCGTGCAGGCCGTGCGAGACGGCGGTGCGCATCAGCTCGTGCCAGGCCGGGTGGAACTCGACCTCGTCGATCCGGTTGCCGAACCGGTCGTGGGTGCGCAGCACCGGCGGGTTCTCGTTGGCCAGCCGGCCCCATTCGGCGGCCTGCTCGGAGCCGGCCAGCCGGCCCAGCTCGCGCAGCTCGGGCTCGGCCCAGTCGGCACCGGCCCGGTGGAGGGCGGCGAGCAGGGCGGGGTCGGCGGCGGTGTCGTGTCCGTACGGCAGGGGCACCTGGTTGGTGACCTCATGCGTCGCTGTCATCGCGTCCTCCCAAAGCACGCAGGGTGAAGGAGACCAGGGCGGGGACCACCGTGGTGTTGTCGCCGGGCGTGGTGGCGCTGACGCCGGGCACCGTGGTGTTGTCGCCGGGCGTGGTGGCGCCGGCGCCGGGCACCGTGGCGCTGACGCTGTGATCGGGCCCGGCACTCCCGGCGACCGGCGCCGCGGCGAGCGGTCCGGCCAGCGCCTCGCCGACCGCGCCGACCAGGGCGGCGGCGGTCAGCACCGCGTCCTGTTCGGGCAGTTCGCCGGCCGCCACGGCGGCGGCTATCTCGGTGGCGATCACGTCACGGAACGCCCGCCGGAAGACCAGGCGCTCGGCGTCGACCACCGTGTCGGCCGGTTCCACCAGCAGCGCGTACGCCAGCCGGGGCGCGCGCAGGGCACGGGCGGCGAAGGTCTCGACCACGGCGGCGATCCGCTGCTGCGGGGTGTCCCGGCGGGCGACGGCGGCGTTGACCGCCTCGATCTCGCCGCTCACCACCCGGCGGAACAGCTGGACCGACAGCTCGGCCTTGCCGGCGAAGTGCTGGTAGAGACTTCCGGTGGCGATGCCGGCCCGGTCTGCCACGGCGGCCATCGTGCAGCCGCCGTAGCCGCGCTCGGCGAGCAGGCCGACCGCCGACTGGAGCACCGCTTCGCGCTGGGCGTCCAGGCGGGCTTGCACGGCGGGGGTGCGTCGGTAGGCCATGGAAGCATTGAAGCACCGATTCACTGCTTCGGGGAGGGGTTCGCCGGGAAACGCGAGGAGGCCGCCCCACGGTCCGGGACGGCCTCCTGCGGGTACTGCCTACCGCTGCCTACCGCTGCTGCTGCGGCTCACTGCCGCGCACGCACCGCCTGCTCGACTCCGGCCCTACAGCGGACGGCGCTCCTGCTCCAGCCGCTGGCCCTCGACGTCCAGCGGGCCGAACTCCGGGATCGACCGCGGCGACGCGGCGAGCGAGCGGGCGGTGTTCGGGTCGTCCAGACCGGCCCACTCCAGCACCTTCGCGGTGGCCGCCGCCGCCTGCTCGGCGGGCAGCTGCGCGATCTTGGAACCGTGGTTGCCGCCGGGCACGGTGTAGACGTAGCTGTCCTCACTGCCCCGGCCCAGCTGGAACGGCTTGGCGCCCCACGGGTCGTTGCCGCCGTAGACGTACATGATCCGCTCGCCCTCGCGCTTCACCCAGCGGTCGATGTCGGGCATCGCGTTCGGGTTGAAGACGGTCGGGATCTCCTTCGGCACGTAGCTGCGGACCGAGTAGAGCTCCTTGTAGTCGTAGTGCAGCACGCCCTTCAGGTGCGAGACGTCGAAGAAGGGCGCGCCCAGCTCGGTGGCCGCCTGGTAGTAGTACGCGGTGTACTTCGCCAGCGACTGGTCGCTGTTGCCGGTGATGCCGGACTGCGAGTCGAACCACGCGTACAGCTCGTCGTCGGTCGCGGTGGCCGCCACCGGGACCTTGGCGCAGTCGGACTCCAGGCTGTACTGCCAGAACGCCCAGATCACGTCCAGCACACCGGCCTCGTACGCCCGGTCCGGGGTGCCGAGGGTGTCGAAGGTGGAGCCGGCCGCCTTGTTGTCGGCGACGTAGCGGGCCTCCAGGCGGTCGCGGCGCACCAGCAGTTCGCGCTGGGCGGCGTTCAGCTTGGCCCGGCACTCGGGAGTGCCGACGGTGCGGAAGAAGTCGCTGTACGCCCGGTAGTCGTTGACGTTCGTGTTGTTGGGCGCGACGTAGGCGATCGTACCGGCCACGTCGTCCGGGTAGAAGCGCCGGAAGAAGGTGGAGGACATGCCGCCCTTGCTGCCACCGGTGGACAGCCACTCCTGCTGGTAGATCCGCTTGAGCGCGGTCACCAGCCGGTGCGAGTCCGCGGCGCCCTGGCGGATGCCGGCCTTGGACCAGTCCGCCGGCTCCGGGCGGGAGGGGGTGAAGAACCGGTACTCGATGGACACCTGGTTGCCGTCCACCAGCCGGGTCGGCTCGGTGCGGGACGGGCTGGTGCCCAGGGTGTAGCCGTTGGTGTAGAAGACGGTCGGGCGGTCATAGCCGCGGTGCAGCAGGCTGAAGCGCTGCTGGAAGGTGCCCAGCCAGGGGCGGTTGTGGTCGATCGGCTGGGTGTAGGTGGCGATGAAGTAGCGGTGACCGGTGGTGGTCGGCTTCTCCTCGGTGATGGTCACCCCGGGGATCGCGGCCAGGCGGTCCTTGATGTCGGCGTTCGGGTCGTCGGCGGGACTCCGGCCGTGGCGGGGGCCGTTGCCCTGATCGCCCTGACTGCCCTGGCCGCCCTGCGCACCCTGGCCGCCCTGGCCGCCCTGGCCGCCCTGGCCGCCCTGGCCGCCCGCGGCGGACGCCGGGTTCGCCAGGCCGCCGACGGTGAGCAGCGGTATCAGCAGGGCCGACGCCAGCAGCCTTCTCACGGTGGTGGTCATCAACTCTCCATCTGTGCAACTGACATGACTGCCGCCGGCCGACTCGGCCGTGCGGCACTGGTGGTGTGGGTGGTGCAGCTGGTTCGAGTGGTGCAGGTGGTGTGGACTGGGGCGCTGCGGGCCCGGCGTACCGCGGACCGGGGCGCCGTGGCCTGGGGCGCCGTGGCTGGGGCGCCGCGGCCTGGGGCGCCTCGGCGGCCGACCGATGAACGGCCGAATGGGCCATCCGCCGTTCGCGGATGGCCCATCGGGACGAAAGTGCTGGTCAGCGGGTTCGCGACGCCGGCTACGGGCGGGGCAGGACGCAGCCGGGCAGAGTCAGGTCGAAGCGGTTGCCGGCGGCGAAACAGGCCGGGATGCCGTACGTCTCCTGGGCGTAGCCGATGCCCGGACGCACCGTCACCGCACCGTTCTGGTCGACCTCACAGGGGTTGTCCATGGTGCAGGTCTGGCCGCTCTCGTTGATCGTGTTGTTGACGGCGACCACCTGGCCGGTCGAGGCGTCGACCACCGGCGAGCCGGAGGTGCCGCCGATCACGTTGCAGGTGGAGGTGTAGCGGAGCGAGTCCTTGAAGGTCCAGTCGGCTTCCTTCAGCCGGTAGGCGAAGCCGTCGACCGAGCAGGAGTAGATCTTCTTCCAGTAGCCGGAGACGACCCGGATCGAGGTGCCCTGGACCGGGTGGGTCGCGGCGATGGTCAACGGGGCTATCCCGTACTGGGACTGGATCGAGGAGTAGCTGGTGTTCAGCTGGTAGATCGACACGTCGGTGTCGGTCATCGCGCCGTAGACGATCTTGTTCGCACGCAGCGTGGCGACACCGCCGCCACTGGCGTTGAGCAGGGTGAAGGTGCGGCTGGAGGCCCGGTTGAGGACCACCTGGCCCGGGCCCGGCATGCCGGTCTCCAGGCAGTGGCCGTTGGAGAGGATGAGGGCCGGGTCGCTCGCGGCCGAGCCGGGCATCCGCACCAGCGAGCCGGAGCAGTTGCTGAGCGCCACCGTCCCTGCGAAGGTGACGGCGGCGACGGGCTTGGCCGCGGACTCGGCGGCGGGGGCTGCGGCTTGGGCCGGAACAGCTCCGACCAGGGCGGTGGCCCCGGCGAACAGGAGCGTCGCGGCCGTGCCTATGAGCGGCTTCTTCATGAGAGACCTCTCGGTGTGGGGGGTCCAGCGGGTGGGGGTGCACCAAAGCTGTCGCGGACATGACCCACTGTCAAGGGTCAAGACGCCACCAAGAACCCGCCAAGTCTCATTGGCCGGTTACCGTCACCACCGGACCCTCGGCCGACGGCCGTGCGCGACGGGACCGTCACCCCCAGCACCGGAACGGCCGATCCCGGCCTCGAAGGGGATCCCCCGCCACCGGACGGTCAGCCCTTCGACCAGTGCGCCCGGCCCAGACTGATCAGCCGCAGCTATGACCGCGCGGTGGCGGCGATCCGCCGCCACCGCGCCGGCTCCGCCACCAGCGCCGCCAAGAATGCGGGGGCCGTGGTGACCAAGTGGGGGGCCGCGGCGAGCACGGAGCGGGTCAT
>NZ_JBHUAF010000286.1:0-11152 GCF_042789895.1 Kitasatospora sp. NPDC056783 | reverse complement strand
GGGCCGGCCACTTTCGCTCCCGCTCCGTTCGATCCGTCGAACGCGGCGTCAACTCCTGTGTCGGCAAGGGCTCTCGCGGGCCCGGTGGGTGTTCACGGCGCGCGATGCTGTCGGGCGGTCAGCGCCCGGCCGGTCCGGCGGACGGGCGGGTCCGGGAGGGGAGGAGGCCGGATGGCGGTCCGGACGGGCTCGTGGCCGGGACCTTGAACCCGCTGAACGCGCTGAAGGGGGTGGGGAGTTCGGGTGCGGAGGCGGCCGGGCTCGGACTGTTCTTCGCGTTCTGGTCCTGAGTGGGCTTCGAGTCGACCGCGATGTACGGCGAGGAGTCCCGCGACCCGAAACGGGTGGTGCCCCGGGCGACGCTGATCTCGGTGGTCGGGATCGGCCTGTTCTACGTCTTCGTGTCCTGGATGATCGTGTCCGGCAACGGAGTCGACCACGCGGTCGCGGTGGCGAGCGGCGCGGTGCCGGGCAAGGAGGGCAACAGCCTGTTCTTCGACCTTCCCCCAGCCTCCGGCCGGGGGTGCCCCATCGCGCGCACCTGGGGGCCTGGGCGGTGAGGGTCTTCCAATGGCTGGTCGTCAGCGGCTCGTTCGCCTGCGCGATGGCCTTCCACGATGGACCCGTACGCGCACCTGTACACGCTGCTGGCGCTGCTCGGGACGATGGCGATCCTGGTGGTGCAGACGCTCTGCTCCTTCGCCGTGGTCGGGTACTTCCACGTGCGGGGGCGCCACCCGGAGACCGCGCACTGGTTCCGGACGCTGGTCGCGCCGCTGGTGGGCGGGGTGGCGATGGCGGGGGTGGTGGTGCTGCTGGTGTTCGACAGGGGCGCGGCGGCCGGGGCGGCGGCGCACACGCTGCTGTTCCGGCTGACCCCCTACCTGGTGATCGGGGTGTTCGCGGGCGGGATCGCGCTGGCGCTCGCGGTGCGCCGGCGGCGGCCGGAGCTGTACGCGCGGATGGGGCGGGTGGTGCTGGAGGACGCGGCCGAGCGGTGACCGGGCGGCGGGCCGGACCCCACGGGCCGGGTCTCAGTGGCGGTGGACCGGCAGGCCGCGCTGGGCGGCGGTCAGCAGGTCGTGCATCCGGTGGCCGAAGTCCTCGGTGTCCCGGGCCGGTTCGGGGAAGACCAGGCGGACGTCGCGGTGACCGTGCGGGTGGTCCAGGCGCAGCACCAGGCCGTAGCGGTCCAGGGCGAGCGGGCGGACGTCCGGGGCGTGGGTGAGTACGGCCGGGTCGAGCAGCCGGGTCAGCAGGTCGAGCGCGTCGGCGTGGTCGTCGGCGAGGTGGGTGAGCATCGCGGCCTCGTGCCGGGCCAGCGGGTCGGGGGCGGCGTGGGCGAGGTCGGCGGCGGTGACCGCGCCGGTGCCGTACGGGGTGGCGAGGACGGCGTGGGCGACGTCCACCCACAGGTGCGCGCTGAGGCCGTCGTCGGCGAGGTGGGCCAGGTGCAGCCGGCCGGCCAGGGTGAGGCGGGCGCGGACCCGGTCGCGGACGGCGACGGGCGAGACGTCGGTGACGTCGAGGACGACGGCGAGGCCGTCGTCGGCGCCGGCGGCGGCCGTGGTGAGCGGGTCGTCCAGGGCGCAGCGCAGCCGCAGCCGGGAGCCGTGCACGGAGACCGGGGTGTCCAGGTGGTGGTGTTCGCCCAGGGCGCGGACGGTGAGTGAGGAGGTCGTGCGGAGCAGGCCGTGGATCCGTTCGGCGGTGGTGGGCTCGGGGACCTCGGTGTCGCCGGTGGGCAGGCTCATGGGGCGGACCTCCAGTTGGTTAGGTGAGCCTAACCTAATGTCCGTGGACGGGTGTGGCAAGCAGGCGGAAGGGCCCGGACGCGCGGGTGGCGTCCGGGCCCTCCGGGGCGGGGGTGCGTCAGCCGATGACGGCCTGCGCGTCGATCTCGACCAGCATCGGCTCCTGCGGCAGTTCGACGAAGATGGTGGTGCGGCACGGCTTCACGCCGCCGGGCTCGATGTTCTCGTCGATGAACTCGGCGTAGACCTCGTTCATCAGCGGGAAGTCGGCGCGCTTGGTGAGGTAGACGCGGAACATCACCACGTCCTCGATGGTGGCGCCGCCGGCCTCGACGATGGCCTTGACGTTCTCCAGGGTGCGGCGGGTCTGCGCCTTCACGTCGCCGTGGTGCAGGTACTCGCCGGTGGCCGGGTCCTGCGGGCCCTGGCCGGAGACCTGGAGGATCGGACCCTTGCGGACGCCCTGGGAGAACATCCAGGCCGGGGCGGGGGCGCCGTCGGTGCGGATCTCGGTCTTGGTGGAGGACATGGGATTCCTTACTGTTTCCTGATGGGTCGTCAGTTGCGTTCGGGGCGGCCGCAGTCGGCCGAGACGGCTCGGGTGGTGGCGAGCAGCTGCGGGAGCAGGTCCAGCACCTGCTCGTACGGCAGGACCACGTCCGGGACGGAGATCGAGGCGGCGGCGACCACCCGGCCGCTGGCGTCCCGGATCGGCGCGGCCACGCAGTTGATGAAGGACTCGTGCTCGGCGTGGTCCTGCGCCCAGCCCTGGACGGCGACCTTCTCCAACTCGGCGAGCAGCGCCTCGGGGCCGGCCAGGGTCCGCTCGGTGTGCCGGACGAAGTCGATCCCGGCCACCACCCGGCGCCGCTCCGGCAGCGGGAGGTCGGCCAGCAGCACCTTGGAGACGGCCGCGCTGTGCAGGGCGGCGCGCAGGCCGATCCGCGAGTACATCCTGACCGGGTGGCGGGAGTCGAACTTGTCGATGTAGACCACCTCGCCGCCCTCGTACGCGGCCAGGTGCACGGTCTGGCCGGTGGCGGCGTTCAGTTCGGCCAGGTGCGGGGCGGCGATCCGGCGCACACCGCGCTGCTCCAGGGCCAGGCCGGAGAGGGCGAAGAGGCCCGCTCCCAGGTGGTAGCGGTAGGCCGCGTCGCGGTAGACGAACCGTTCCTCCTCCAGGCTCTGGAGCAGTCGCAGCACGGTCGTCTTGTGGACGCCGAGCACCTCGGCGAGCTGGTCGAGGGAGCGCTCGCCATCGCCGAGTTCGGCGAGGATGCGCAGGGCGCGGGTGACGGTCTGACTCATCGTGCTCCGCTTCGAGGGTGGGGTTCCCGCTCATTGTGCCCGGGACCGGTCGGCGGACGGCGCCCGGTCGGCGGGGCGGACGGGATCGGCGGTGCGGCGGGCCGCGGCGCGGTGCAGGGCGGGGCCGGTGATGCCCGCCGCGGTGACCCGGGTGGCGGCCCACTGCGCCGGGGACGCGTCGAGCAGCGCGGCCACCACGGCGGCGTCCGGCAGCTCGGCCTGGTCGCCGTGGGCGGTCAACGCGCAGGCGGCGCTGAGGTGGCCGAGCCGCAGCCGGCGGCGCTGGTCCAGGCCCCGGACGGTGCCGGCCAGGTATCCGGCCGCGAAGGCGTCGCCCGCGCCGGTGGCCTCGACCACCTCGACCGCGAGGGCCGGCTCGGTGACCGTCGTGCCGTCCCGCTCCAGGGCGGTCACCTGCCGGGCGGCGTCCTTGACCACGACGGTCGCCGGGGAGGGGAAGCGGCGGCGCAGGGCGGCCGGGTCGCCGGTGCCGAAGGCGGCCTCGGCCTCGTCGGAGCCGAGCAGCAACAGGTCCGCGGCGTCCAGCAGCGGCGGCAGCACGGCCGGGTCGCGGTCGCGCCAGAGCGCGGGGCGCCAGTTGAGGTCGAAGCTGACCGTCCGGTCCGGGCGGCGGTCGGCGAGCAGGGCGCGCAGCAGGGCCAGGCAGTCGTCGGAGAGCGCGGCGGTGATGCCGGACAGGTGCAGCAGCCGGGCGCCGGCCAGCAGGGCGGCGGCCGCCGGGTCGGCGAGCAACTCGGGGGAGAGCGCCGCGGCCGCCGAGCCGCGCCGGTGGTAGTGCAGCCGGCTGCGGCCGGGGCCGAGGTCGTGGCGGTCGCCGGTGGTGCCGCCGACCTCCTTGAGGTAGAGGCCGGTCGGGCGGTGCGGGTCGACCGCGACCCCCGAGACGTCCACCCCGCGGGCGGCGACCTCGGCGAGCAGCCGGCGGCCGAAGCCGTCGTCGCCGACCCTGCTGATCCAGGCGCTCGGCACCCCGAGCGCGGCCAGGGCGCCGGCCACGTTGGACTCGGCGCCGCCGACGGACAGCCGGAAGCCGTCCACCGATTCCAGCGGGCCCGGACGGTCCGGCAGCAGGACGGCCATCGACTCGCCCACGCACACGGCCGTCGGGGGAGGGCCGGGGTGGGTCGGGCCGTGGGTGTCCTGTCGCGGCATGGGCGGGGCTCCTCGTCTGCGGCCGTTCCGTCGAGAGCGGGCCCACGGGGTCGACCCCGCCGCACATGGGCGCCGCACGGGGTCGACCCCGTCGACCGGGAGTCAGGTCCGTTGACCGTGATCCGGCGCCGATGCTAGAACCGTGCTGCCAGCATGTGCAACCCTCGTTGCACATGTTGCAACCTGTGCGGATGGAGGAACACGGTGGAGAAGACCTTCGCAAGCGGTGCGAACGGGCCGGGCATCGCCCGCGGCGCGGTGGCGGCCCTGGCCGACGAACCGCTCGACTGGCGGTTCAAAGCCGCCCCGCCCACGTCGTGGGGCCGCACCGTGCGGGAGTGGCTCGCCACCGGCCCCACCCTCTCCTCGCTCGGCACCCCGCTGCTCACCCTCGACGGCGCGGCCCTCGACCACAACGTCCGCACCATGGCCGACTGGTGCGCCGAGGCGGGCGTGGCGCTCGCCCCGCACGGCAAGACCACCATGGCGCCCGCCCTCTGGCAGGCGCAGCTCGACGCCGGCAGCCACGGCATCACCCTCGCCAACCTGCCCCAGGTGCGGATCGCCCGGGCCTTCGGGGTGCAGCGCGTCCTGCTCGCCAACACCCTGCTCGACCCGGCCGGACTGGCCTGGCTGGCCGACGAGCTCGCCGCCGACCCGGACTTCGCCTTCCTCTCCTGGGTCGACTCCGTCGAGAGCGTGCGGCTGATGGACGAGGCGCTGCGCGCCGCCGGGGCCGAACGCCCGGTCGAGGTGATGGTCGAACTCGGCGGCCCCGGCGGGCGGACCGGCGCCCGCGGCGTGGACGCCGCCGTCGAGGTCGCCGCCGCGGTGCTGCGCGCCTCCACCCTGCGCCTGGCGGGCGTCGGCGGCTACGAGGGGGCGCTCGCCCACGACGCCTCCGCCGAGGGGCTGGCCGCCGTCCGCGGCTACCTGCGGCAGATCGGGGAACTGCACGGCCGGCTCGCGAGCGCCTACCCGGACGGCGCGCGGCCGGTGGTCTCGGCCGGCGGCAGCGCCTACTTCGACCTGGTGGTCGAGGAGTTGGCGAACCTGCCGGAGGCGTTCGTGGTGCTGCGCTCGGGGGCCTACATCGCCCACGACGACGGCTTCTACCGGGGCATCTCGCCGCTCTCCCGGGGCGGCGGCGAGGCGCCGTTCCGCGGCGCGCTGCACGGGTGGGCCCGGGTGGTCTCCCGGCCCGAGCCGCAGCTCGCGCTGCTCGACGCCGGCAAGCGCGACCTGCCCTTCGACGAGGGACTGCCGGAGCCGCAACGGGTCCGCGACGGCGCCGAGCTGACCGGGACGGCGGCCCGGATCACCGCGCTCAACGACCAGCACGCCTTCCTGCGCGACGCGGGCGACCTCGCGCCGATCGGCGCGGTGCTGCGGCTGGGCGTCTCGCACCCCTGCACGGCCTTCGACAAGTGGACGGCGATCCCGGTGCTGGACTCCGCGGACGCGGCGGAACCGAAGGTCACCGGCCTGGTCAGGACGTTCTTCTGATGTCCGGCGAGAGAGCGGCCGCCGGGGGCGGCCGGAGCGTGACGGTCTTCCGGGGCGCGACCGTCGTCGACGGCACCGGCGCGGAGCGCTACCGGGCGGACGTCCGGATCGCCGACGGCCTGATCACCGGGATCGGCCACGGCCTGACCGCGCCCGAGGTGGTGGACGCCGACGGGCTGGTGCTGGCCCCCGGCTTCATCGACATGCACGCCCACTCCGACCTCGCCCTGCTGCGCGAACCGGAGCACCCGGCCAAGGTCACCCAGGGCGTCACCTGCGAGGTCCTCGGCCAGGACGGCCTGTCCTACGCCCCGGTCGACGGCGTCACGCTGCCCGCGCTGCGCCGCCAACTCGCGGGATGGAACGGCGACCCGGACGACTTCGACTGGGACTGGCGGGACGTCGCCGGCTACCTGGACCGGATCGACCGCACCGGCGTCGCCGTCAACGCCTGCTACCTCGTCCCGCACGGCACGCTGCGGATGCTCGCCATGGGCTGGGCCAACCGCCCACCCACTGCGGCCGAACTCGACCGGATGCGGCAGGTGTTGGCGAAGAGCCTGCTGGACGGCGCGATCGGCATGTCCAGCGGCCTCAGCTACACCCCCGGGATGTACGCGGACACCGCCGAGCTGGTCGAGCTGTGCACGGTCGTCGCGGCCTACGGCGGCTTCCACGCCCCCCACCAGCGCTCGTACGGGGCGGGGGCGTTGGAGGGCTACGCGGAGATGCTGGAGATCGCCCGGCGGAGCGGCTGCGCCCTGCACCTGACCCACGCCACGATGAACTTCGGGGTCAACCGGGGCCGGGCCGGCGAGCTGCTGGAGCTGCTGGACGAAGCGCTGGCCGACGGCGTGGACCTCACCCTGGACAGCTACCCCTACCTGCCCGGCTCCACCACCCTGGCCGCCCTGCTGCCCAGTTGGGCCACCGAGGGCGGCCCGGCCGCGACGCTCACCCGGCTCGTCGACCCGGCGCAGTGCGCCAGGATCCGCTACGAGGTGGAGGAGAAGGGCAGCGACGGCTGCCACGGCGTGGTCACCGACTGGACGACGATCCAGATCTCCGGCGTCCGCTCGGACGCGCTCGCCGGGGCGGTCGGCCGGACCGTCGCCGAGATCGCGGGCGAGGAGCGGCGGACCGGCACCGAGGTCTTCCTGGACCTGCTGCGCCGGGACGAACTGGGCACCACGATCCTCCAGCACGTCGGGCACGAGGAGAACGTCCGGGCGATCATGCGCCACCCCGCGCACACCGTCGGCAGCGACGGACTGCTGGTCGGCGCCCGGCCGCACCCGCGGGCCTGGGGCACCTTCCCGCGCTACCTCGGCCACTACAGCCGGGAGTTGGGCGTGCTGACACTGGAGGAGGCGATCGCCCGGATGACCGGGCGCCCCGCCGCCCGGCTGGGGCTGGACCGGCGCGGCCGGATCGCCCCCGGCCACCACGCCGACCTGGTGCTCCTCGACCCCGCGACGGTCCGGGACACCGCCACCTTCGAGGACCCCCGGCAGCCCGCCGAGGGCATCGAGTACGTGTACGTCAACGGCACCGCCGTCGTCCGGCAGGGTCGTACCACCGGCGCCCGCCCCGGGCGCGCCCTGCGCCGCACCGACCGAGGAACCCTGGCCATATGACCGAGCTCTCCGCCCCGACCGACCTCTCGCTGCTGCGCGACGACCCGGTGATCGCGGTGGTCCGCGCACCCCGGATCCCCGACGCCGCCGCGCTCTGCGCCGCCCTCGCCGAGGGCGGCATCAACCTGACCGAGTTCACCTACACCACACCGGAGGTGACGGACCATCTGCTCCGCGCCTCGAAGGCCGGCTGGCGGGTCGGCGTCGGGACGGTGCTGACCGCCGAGCAGGCCCGGCGCGGGGTCGAGGCCGGGGCCTCCTTCCTGGTGACCCCCGGATGCCGTCCGGAGGTCGCCGAGGCGGCGGCCGCCGCCGGGGTCCCGGTGGTGCTCGGGGCGCTCACCCCGACCGAGGTCGCGCACGCGGTGGACCTCGGTGCCGCCGCCGTCAAGATCTTCCCGGCCCGGGCGTTCGGCCCCGGTTACTTCAAGGACCTGCGCGGCCCGTACCCGGACGTCCCGCTGGTGGCCTCCGGAGGGGTGAACGCGGGCAACGTCGCGGCCTTCCTGGCGCACGGCGCGCTCGGGGTCTGCGCGGGGACGGACGTGGTGCCGCCGGACGTGGTCGCGGCGGGGGACTGGGCGGAGATCACCCGGCGGGCCCGGGCGTTCACCGCGGCCTGCGCGGGGGAGGGCGCGTAGCGGCGGCCCCCGGGGGCGTGGCCGGGGCGAGGCGGGCTTTCGGGGCGGCCGGGATCGGACGAGAATCGGGGACACCCGGCTCGGCCCCGGCCGGGCCCGCACCGGCTCAGCTCCCGCCCGGCCAGGCCCGGGCCCCGGATCCGGCAGGAGGAACCGCCCATGACCTCGACCCGCCCCGGCCCCGACTGGCTCGCCGACGCCGTGCTGTACCAGATCTACCCGCAGTCCTTCGCCGACTCCGACGGCGACGGCGTCGGGGACTTCGCCGGCATCGCCGAGCACCTGGACCACCTCGCCTGGCTCGGCGTCGACACCGTCTGGCTCAACCCCTGTTTCGCCTCGCCGTTCCGCGACGCCGGGTACGACGTCACCGACTACCTGACCCCCGCCCCGCGCTACGGCACCGCCGAGGATCTGGCGGCGCTGGTCGAGGCGGCCCGCGGCAAGGGCATCCGGGTCCTGCTGGACCTGGTCGCCGGGCACACCTCCGACCGCCACCCCTGGTTCCTGGCCTCCGCCGAGGACCCGTCGGACCACCGGTACATCTGGTCCGACCGCCCGGTGGACGGCTTCGTGGCCTCGCCCGGCAGCCGCCCCGGCTGGTACCGGCCGAACTTCTTCGACTGCCAGCCGGCCCTCAACTTCGGCTACGCGCGGAGCAGTCCGGCGGAGCCCTGGCGGCAGGCGGTGGACGCGGACGGCCCGCGTGCCAACCGGGCGGCGCTGCGCGGCATCATGGCGCACTGGCTCGGCCTCGGCATCTCCGGCTTCCGGGTGGACATGGCGTACTCGCTGGTCAAGGACGACCCGGGCACGGTGGAGACCGCCAAGCTCTGGACCGAGCTGCGCGACTGGCTGGACCGCACCCACCCCGAGGCCGCCCTGCTCGCCGAGTGGGGGGACCCGGCCACCGCCGTCGCGGCCGGCTTCCACGCCGACTTCTTCCTGCACTTCGGCGGCGCGGACCACGGCCTGCCGCTGAGGTCCCTCTGGAACAACAACGGCGGGACGGTCGAGGAGTTCTGGCGCCAGGAGGCCTGCTACTTCGAGGCCGAGGGCCGTGGCACCCCGCTGCCCTTCCTGGAGGCCTGGCGCTCCGCCGCGGAGCTCACCGAGGGCAATGGGCGGATCGTGCTGCCCACCGCCAACCACGACTTCTCCCGGCTGGCCACCGGTCCTCGTACCGCGGAGCAACTCGCCCCGGCGTTCGCCTTCCTGCTCACCTGGCCCACCCTCCCGGCCGTCTACTACGGCGACGAGATCGGCATGCGCTACCTGCCGGGCCTGCCCGACACCGAGGGCAGCGTGCTCGGCCCGCGGTTCAACCGGGCCGGCTCGCGCACCCCGATGCAGTGGACGCCCGGCCCCACCGCCGGCTTCTCCGGCGCGGCGCCCGAGCGGTTGTACCTGCCGGTGGACCCCGACCCGCACCGACCGGACGTGCTCTCCCAGCGCGCCGACCCGACCTCGCTGCTGCACGGCGTCCGGCGGCTGATCGCGCTGCGCCGGGCGCACCCGGGGCTGGGCTCGACCGGAGAGGTGGAGGTGCGGCACGCCGGGTACCCGCTGGTGTACACCCGGGCCGGGCGGTACCTGGTGGCGGTCAACCCGCGCCGGGAGCCGGCCTCCGTCCGGCTGTCGGGTCTGCCGGGGGAGGACGCCGGGAGGCCGGAGGGCCCCGGGCCGGCGGGCGGCCTCCGGCCGCTGGAGGTGCGGGGCGTGCGGGTCGCGGACGGGGAACTGCGGGCGGACGGGTTCTCGTACGGGGTGTTCGAGCTGCGCTGAGCGGGAGCGGGAGCGGCGGCGGGGTACGGGCGGAGGCGGGGTACGGGCGGAAGGGCCGGGCCGCGGCCGGTCCGGCTTCCGGCCGGTGTCGGATGGTTGTAGGCTACATCGATAGATCGTTGCATTTGCCACCTGTATTGGTTGCATTTGCCACCTTCTGACGTGAACCGAGAGACACCACCGGAGGACGGTACGAACCCCATGAGCACACCCCGGAACCCCGTCGCGGCGCCCGCCCTGGGGCACTCGCTCAAGCACCTGGCCACCCACCTGATCACCCCGCTGCTGATGTGCCTGGGCATGGCGCTCGCCTACCAGGGCGCCTTCCACCAGCCGGCGCCCAACCACCTCAGGGTGGCCGTGGTCGGCACCACACCGCAGGCCCAGGGGCTGGCGCAGGCGATCCAGGGCAAGGCCGGGGGCGCGCTCGACGTCCGTACCGCGGACGACCGGGCCGCCGCCGAGCGGCAGTTGCGCGACCGCGAACTGGTGGGCGCCTTCGTCCCGGACGCCAGGAGCCCCGAGCTGATCGTCGCCAAGGGGAACTCGGACACCTCGGTGGTGGCGGCCACGGCGGTGTTCACCGACGTCACCGACCAGCAGGGCGTGCCGCTGCACGTCACCGACCTGACCACCCCCGCCGAGGGCGACCCGACCGGCCAGGGCCTGTTCTTCCTGCTGGTGGCGCTGAGCATCGGCTCGTACGCGAGCGTCGCGGTGATCGGCGCGGCCGGCGCGGCGCTGAGCGTCACCGTCCGGGCGCTGGTCGGGGTGGCGGTCTCGCTGGCGGTCAGCGTGATCGGGATCGTCACCGCCGGGCCGGTCTTCCACGTGGTCGACCACCGGTACGCCGCGATCTGGGCACTCGGCTGGCTCTACTCGGCGGGCATCGTGCTGATCGGCATCGGCCTGCACAGCTTCCTGAAGAAGTGGACCACGCTGGCCCTGATGGTGCTGTTCGTGATGCTGAACTTCACCTCCTCCGGCGGCATCTACCAGCCGGAGCTGCAGAACGGGTTCTTCGGCGCCCTGCACGGCTTCTGGACCGGCGCCGGCTATCTGGAGGGCGCGCGCGACATCCTGTACTTCGACGGCGGCGCGGGCCTCGGAGGGCACCTGGTGACCCTGCTGGTCTGGCTGCTGCTCGGCGGGGCGGCCCTGGTGGCCGCCGCGCTGTACGAAGGCCGCGGGCGCCGTCCGGTGGAGACGCCGCAGGAGGCCGAGGAGGAGATGGAGGAGGCGGTCGCGGCCTGACCGCGTCCCTCGGACAGGCTCCACGACAGGCTCCACCCGGGGCCACGGGCATCGGCACCGGGTGGGGATCGGCGGCCCGCGCCCGGCTCCGGAC
>NZ_JBHUAF010000285.1:0-11212 GCF_042789895.1 Kitasatospora sp. NPDC056783 | reverse complement strand
CGCGCCCCCGTGTCCCGCCCCGCCCGCCGAACACCCTGAGGGCCCGGCCGCCGCGCCACGCGGCAGCCGGGCCCCCGGTCGTCCAGCCGCTCAGCCGGTCAGCCGCCCGGCCGCCTCCTCCTCGCTGAGCGCGTCGATCTCGGCGATCAGCAGCGCCTCGATCCGCGCCGCGAGGGCCGCCGGCGTGCTGCTCTCGAACACGTCGCGGATCGGGATGTCGAGGCCGAGGCCGGACCGGATGCGCGCGGCGACCCGGGTGACCAGGAGGGAGTCCCCGCCCAGCGCCAGGAAGTCGTCGAACACCCCGACCCGCGGCACCCCGAGGACCTCCTGCCACAGCTCGGTGACCAGTTGCTCGGCATCGCCGCGCGGCGCGACGTAACCCTCCCCGGTGGACGTCCCGGGGTCGGGCAGAGCGGCCGGGTCGAGCTTGCCGTTCGCGGTCAGCGGCAGCCGGGCCAGGGTGAGCACGGCGTCCGGGACCATGTACGCGGGCAGCCGCAGGGCCAGGTGCTCGCGCAGCTCGGCCGGGACGGGCTCGGCCCCCGGGCTCGGGACGGCGTACGCCACCAGCCGCCGCCCGTCGCGGACCAGCACCGCGGCCTGTGCCACGGCCGGGTGCGCGGTCAGCGCCGACTCGATCTCGGCGGGCTCGATCCGGTAGCCGCGCAGCTTCACCTGCGCGTCGCCGCGCCCCAGGAACTCCAGCCGGCCGTCCGCCCGCCACCGCGCCCGGTCCCCGGTGCGGTACATCACGCCGCCGGCGTACGGGTCGGGCAGGAAGGCGGTCGCCGTCAGGTCGGGCCGGCCCAGGTAGCCCCGGGCCAGGCCGCCGCCGCCGATGTACAGCTCGCCCTCGGCTCCCCGGGGCAGCAGCCCGCCGTGCTCGTCCAGCACGTGGAGTCTGACCCCGGGCAGCGGACGGCCCAGCGAGGGCCGGCCGTCGGTGTCCGTCTCCGTCAGCTCGGCCGCGGTGACGATCACGGTGGCCTCGGTGGGCCCGTAGGTGTTGACCAGCCGGACGGTGTCCGCGTGCCGTCGGCGCCAGCGGGCGACGGTGTCGGCGTGGGCCTCGGAGCCGCCGATGATCACCAGTCGCAGCGCCTGCGGCCAGCGGGTCTGCTCGCCGAGGCCGACCAGCTCCTCCCAGTAGGCCGTCGGCAGGTCCAGCACGGTGACGGAGCGTCCGGACGGCCCTTCCAGCAGGTCGGGCAGGGTCCGGCCGCCGCCGGGCAGCAGCACGACGCACGCCCCGGCCGCCAGCGCCGGCCAGATCTCCTCCACGTGGGTGTCGAAGCCGAGGGAGGCGAACTGGACGACCCGGTCGGCCGGGCCCAGCGCGTAGCCGTCGGGGCCCGTCATCCAGTCGACCCGGGCGGACACCGCCGCGTGGTCGACGGCGACGGCCTTCGGCGTCCCGGTGGATCCGGAGGTGTAGAGGACGTAGGCCAGGCCCTCCGGATCCACCGGCGCGAGTTCGCCGGCCCCGGGGTCCGGCAGGTCCGTTCCGGTCAGGGTGAGGACGGCGTCGGCCTCGCGGACCATCAGGGCGCGGCGGTCCTCCGGGTGGGCCGGGTCGAGCGGGAGGTAGGCGGCGCCGGCCTTCCAGACCGCCGTCAGGGCGACGACCAGGTCGACGGAGGGTGTCATCGACACCGCGACCACCCGGCCGGCCACCGGGCCGAGCCGGCGTGCCAGTTCGGTGGAGCGCCGGTCGAGTTCGGCGTAGGACAGCGTCCGGCCCTCGCACTCCAGCGCCGGCGCGTCCGGCCGGGCGGCGGCCTGCTCCGCGAACCGCTCCAGCACCGTGCGCACCATGGCCGGGGCGGCCGGCCCCGCGCCCAGGGCGAGCAGCGCCGCGCGCTCCCGCGCCCCGACGAACCAGTCGCCGTGCAGCGGGAGTTCCGGGTCCTGGACGATCCTCGCGTACAGCTCGCGGCACCGGCCGCCGAGCGCCTCGACGGTCTCCCGGTCGAACAGCTCGCGGTCGTAGCAGAAGGAGAGCGTGATGCCGCCGTCGGCGGTGCGCCAGCTGTCGAGCAGCAGGTCGGTCTTGGCCTGCTCGAAGCCGGAGTCCATGCTCGTCGTACGGACGCCCTCGGGCAGCGCGGGCCCGCCGGAGCCGTCCGTCACCTCGTTCTGGCTCTGGTGGACGAACACGGCCTGGTAGAGCGGCCCGGCCCCGGTGTCCGCGGGCAGGCCCAGGTGGGCGGCGAGCCGCTCGGCCGGGGCGTCGGGGCGGCTCAGCGCGGCGAGCGCGGCGGACCTGGTCCGCTTCAGCACGCCGCGGAAGTCCGGCTCCCCGGTCAGGTCCGACCTGATCACCGCGGTGCGGTTGAAGTAGCCGAGCAGCGCCTCGTGGGCCTTCTCGGTGCGGCCCGCCAGCGGGGTGCCGACCACGAAGTCCCGGCAGCCGGTCCAGCGCGCGAGCACGCACTGGTAGCCGGTGAGCAGCACCATGAACGGGGTGCACCGCTCCTGCCGGGCCAGCCGGTCGAGGTCGGCGGTCAGTTCGGGGCCGAGGTCGACGGTGACGAACCCGGCGGGTCTGGTGGGGGCCGAGGGCCTCGGCCGGTCGAAGGGCAGCCGCAGCGCCCCGGTGCCGGCCAGCCGCTCCGCCCAGAACCGGAAGGCCTCCTCGCCCGCCTCCCCGCCGGTCCTGGCCTGCTCGGCGCGGGCGAAGTCGCCGTACTGGAGCGGGAGTTCCGGCAGGCCGGCGGGCGCCTCGCCGATCGCCTCGCGGTAGAGGGCGAGCAGCTCGCGCCACATGGTGCGGAAGGACCAGCCGTCGGCGACGATGTGGTGGACCACGACGCTGACGGCGTGCTCCCGCTCCCCCGCGCTGATCAGGGTCGCCCGCAGGGGCGGCGCGGCGGCGAGGTCGAACGGCGCGTTGACGTACGGGCGGCAGGCGTCCGTGAAGTCGGCCTCGGTGGCGCCCTCGGGCAGCCGGAACGTGACCAGGTCGATCTCGGCCGGGGGCTGGACCAGTTGGACGGGCTCCGCCGCTTCGGGGCCCTCGACCACGAAGCGGGTGCGGAGGATCTCGTGCCGCGCGGCCAGCCGGCTCAGGGCGGTGCGCAGGGCCTCCGGGTCGAGCGGGCCGGTCCAGCGCCGGTTGAGGTACATGTTGAACCCGGCGTCGTCCGGGTGGAGTTGCTGGAGGAACCAGAGCCGGCGCTGCTCGGCGGTCAGTGGGTGGTGGGTGGCGGTGGTCACCGGACGGTCACCTCGGTCTCGGAGCGGTGCGGGAGTTCGGAGCGGTACGGCGGGGCCGCTTCGGCGGCAGCGGCGGCGGCCTTGGTTTCGGCGGTGGCCTCGGCGACGGCGTCGGCCGCGGCCCGGTCCTGGAGGGTCTTCAGGCCCACCAGGTCGTCGGGCTCGGCGTCGGGCACGTCCCGGTCGAAGTGGCGCAGCACCGGGACGGCCAGGCAGACCAGCGCGAGGGCGGCCATGGCGAGGCCGAACAGCAGGTAGAGCAGTCCGATGCCGCGGCCGTCACCGGTGCCGATGATCCGGCCGACGGTGGAGGCGAGGGCGCCGTCCCGGTCCATCAACGGCTGGAGCAGCCCGGGGCCGAACGGGGCGACCACGGCGAATCCGACCGGCAGGGTCGACCAGGCGACCATGGTGTTGACCGCGATCACCCGGCCGTGGAAGCGCAGCGGCACCTTGGTCTGCACGATGGTCGCGTAGGAGCCGTTGAGCAGCGAGAGCGCGAAGGTCATGCCGAACGCCCCGAGGGCGACGGTCCAGGTCGACGGGCGCAGCCCGGTGAGCAGGCAGGCCACGGCGACCGCGAGGGTGGCGAACAGCACCCCGCGCAGCTTCTGCCGGCGCGGTCCGCCCCAGGCCACCAGGGTGATCCCGCCGAGTACGGCGCCGAGGCCGGCCGCCGTGGACACCCAGCCGGCCGAGGCGAGCGGGGCGAAGGAGAGCACCAGCGGGGTGGTGAGCAGGAACAGCGGGGAGAGGAAGACGTTCAGGACGGCGAAGTACAGCAGCATCGCCCGGAAGTGCCGGCTGCCGAGGGCCCGTCGGAATCCTTCGCGGATCTCGGCGGAGATGCTCTCCCGCCGGGTGGCGCCCATCACGTCCGGGAACCGGACGGCCAGGGTGACGCCGATGGCGACGGCGTAGCCGGCCACGTCGACGGCGAGGATGCCGCCGAGGCCGATCGCGGCGAGCAGGCCCACGGCGAACAGCGGGACGAGGAACTGGGCGAGGCCGAAGGCCATCTGGACGACGCCGTTGGCGCGGCCGAGGTAGCGCTTGGGGACGAGCTGCGGCACGGCCGCGTTCCAGGCGAGCCGTTGGAAGGAGAGGGCGGCGGACAGCACGGCGACGAGCGTGTAGGCGTGCCACACCTCCAGGCCTCCGGTGGCGTACAGCACGAGCAGCAGGGCCTGGGTGGCGCCGGCGGCGAAGTCGCCGAGGAGCATGGTGCGGCGCCGGTCCCCCCGGTCGACGATGGCGCCGGCGAGCGGGGCGGCGAGGATGCCGGGCACCAGACCGCAGGCGGCGAGCAGCCCGAACTGGGCCAGGGAGCCGGTGCGCAGGTAGATCCAGACCGGGAGGGCGAACTCGGTGAGTGCCGACCCGATCATCGACACCTGTTGCCCGGAGGCGACGGTGAGGAAGCGGCGCATGGTCGGGCGGACGGGTGCGTTCGCGTCGTCCGTCGCCGGCCGTTCGGCGTCCCGGGAGAGCCCGGCCAGCCACCAGGTCGCGCCGTCGGTGCGGCGGTGGCGGTCCTCCTCCCCCTCGGCGATCGACCGGTGGACGCCGGTGACGATGTCGGCGAGTTCGGCGGCCCGGTACTTGAGGTAGAAGTGGCCGGCCTCGTCGAGGACCACGACCGCGGTGGTGTCGGCGATCCGGTGCCACTCGCGGAAGCGCTCCTGGTAGAACTCGGTGGCCGGGTCCCGCTCGCCGCAGACGGCGATCACGGGTGCCTTGATCCGTCCGCCCTCGGTCCCGAACATCCGGGTGAAGTACCGTTCGACGTCCTTGGTGCCGGTGCGGCGGTTGTGGACGATCAGCCGCAGTTGCTCCGGGTCCATGTCGTCGGTGTCCAGCCCGGCGGCGGCCAGGCCGTTGATCATGTCCTGGTCGCTGCGCATCCGGTCGAGGAGCTGGGCCCACCGTTCCCCGACCGCCGCGCCGCGCCCCTTGGGGCGGGCGAAGGGGAAGATGCCGCCGAGGTGGACGGCGTCGATCTCCCGGCCGGCGGCCTCGACCCGGCGGGCGATCTCGACGGCGAGGCGCACGCCGACGCCGCAGTGCCCGTACAGCACGATCCGGCCCTCGACGTTCTCGACGATCTCGCGGGCGCAGCGGTCGGCGACCTCCTCGACGTCCATCGGCTCCTCGCCGAGTTCGTGTCCGGGGACGGCGATGGAGTGCAGTGCCCAGTCCTCGGGCAGGGCGTCGGCGAGCGGCTTGTAGATCAGCGCGCTGCCGCCGCCGTAGGGCGCGCAGACGACGCTCGCGGTGGTGCGGCGGCGTTCGGGGGTGAGCCGGTGCAGCAGGCCCTGCGGGCCCCGGTCGGCTCCCGGGTCGGCGACGAGCCCGGCGAGTCCGCGGACGGTCGGGAAGCGGAAGAGGTCCATCACGCCGACCGGGGTGGGCAGGTCGGGGAAGGCACGGCGCAGCCGGGCGACGACCTGGGTGGCGAGCAGCGAGTGTCCGCCGATCTCGAAGAAGTCGTCGAGTGCGCCGACCCGGGCGACGTCGAGCACCTCGGCCCAGATCGTGGCGATCAGGGTCTCGGTCTCGCCCTCGGGTTCGACGTGTCCGGCGGCCGGGGCGGCGTCCTCGGGTTCCGGCAGCGCCTTGCGGTCGATCTTGCCGTGGGCCAGCAGCGGCAGGCGGTCCAGGACGACGAACCGGGCGGGGACCATGTAGTCCGGCAGCACGGCGCCGAGTTCCGTCCGCAGTTCGGCGGCGGCGGGGAGGGTCGCGCCGGCCGCGCGTTCCAGGTAGGCGACGAGGTTCTGCCGGATGCCCTCGCCCCGGACGGTGACGAAGGCCTGGGTGACGCCGGGCAGCGCGGTGAGCGCGGCCTCGATCTCGCCGGGCTCGACCCGGTAGCCGCGGACCTTGATCTGGTCGTCGGCGCGGCCCAGGTACTCCAGCACGCCTCCCCCGGCCTCCGGCCGCCAGCGGGCCAGGTCGCCGGTGCGGTACATCCGGTCGCCGGTGAACGGGTCCTCGACGAAGCGTTCCGCCGTCAGGTCGGGGCGGCCCAGGTAGCCGCGGGCCAGCCGCTGCCCGCCGAGGTACAGCTCGCCGGTCACGCCGGGCGGCACCGGCTGCCGGGCCTCGTCCAGGACGTAGCAGCGCGCTCCGGCGAGCGGGGTGCCGATCGGGGTGTTCCCCGGGCCGTGCTCCCCCGGGAGGACCTCGTGGACGGTGACGCCGACGGTGGCCTCGGTCGGACCGTAGTGGTTGAACACCGCGCAGTCGCCCCGGCCGGCCAGGTCGGCGGCCCAGGCCTGGGCCGAGGCCTCCCCGCCGAGGACCAGGGCGCGGCGCGGCAGCAGCCGCTCGACCGGGGCGTCGGCGGACAGCGCGGCCAGGTGGGAGGGCGTCATCTTGAGGTAGTCGAGGGCCGAGGCCTCGATGTGGTCGGCGAGTTCGGCGCCGGCGATGCGGCGCGGCAGCAGGTGCACCTCGCCGCCGGTGGTGAGCGCCAGGTACAGCATCGTGATGCTGAAGTCGAAGGACAGGGACTGCAGCAGGCCGTAACGGGCGCCGGGCTCGATCCGCAGCCGTTCCCGCACGCCGGCCAGGTAGTTGAGGATCTCCCGGTGCTGGACGGCGACGCCCTTGGGCCGGCCGGTGGAGCCGGAGGTGTAGATGACGTACGCGAGGTCGTCCGGTCCGGAGGCCTCCGCGAGCGGCGCCGCGTCCGTGGCCTCGCCCGGGTCCTCGCCCGGCCGGAGGCCGGTCCGGTCCACGAGCAGTTCGGCGCCCCCGTACCCGGGGAAGTGGTCGCGCAGGTCCGAGTCCGTCACCAGCACCCGCACCTCGGCGTCGGCCACCAGGTGGGCCAGCCGCGCGGGCGGCTGCTCCGGGTCCAGCGGCAGGTAGCAGCCGCCGGCCTTCAGCACCGCGACCAGGGCGACGGCCAGGTCCGGGGACTGCTCCAGGCACACCGCCACCCGGTCGTCCGGGCCGACGCCGAGGGCCCGCAGGCGCCGGGCCAGTGCGGTCGCCCTGGTGTCGAGTTCGCGGTAGGTGACGGTGGCGTCCTCGAAGACCAGCGCGGGGTGGTCGCCCGCCTGCCGGGCCGCCGCCGAGAGCAGCGCGGTCAGCGTGCCCGCGCCGCCGTCGGGGAGCGCCGGGCCGGCCGCCCACCGTTCGAGCACGTCGTGGCGCTCGGTGTCGGTCGCCACCGGCAGGGCCTCGACGGCCCGGTCCGGGTCGGCCGTCGCGGCCGTCATCAGGACCTCGAAGCGCTCCACCAGGCGTTGCACGGTGCCGGCGTCGAAGAGGTCGGTCCGGTAGGTGATCAGGCCGAAGAGCCCGCCGTCCTTCTTCTCCCGCAGGTAGAACGCGAGGTCGGAGTGGCTGGTGGTGGCCGCGTGCCCGAACCCCTCGGCGGGGGCGCCGGGGGTGGTGGCGGCCGCGCGGTCGCCGTAGTTCTGGTAGGCGAAGGTCACCTGGAACACCGCCGAGCGGCTGACGTCGCGCTCGATGTCCAGGTCGGCGACCATCTGCTCGAAGGGCACCTCCTGGTGGGTGTAGGCGTTGAGCGTGGTCTCCCGCACCCGGCCGACCAGTTGTCCGAAGGTGAGGCCGTCCGCGAGCCGGGCCCGGATCGGCAGCATGTTGACGAAGGCCCCGACCACTCCCTCCAGTTCGCGGTGGAGCCGGCCCGCCACGGCCGAGCCGATCGCGAAGTCCCGCCGGCCGGTGTGCCGGCCGAGCAGCAGTTGGAGCCCGGCCATCAGCACCATGTACGGCGAGGCGCCGTGGGCGCGGGCGCACTCGGCGACGGCACCGGCGAGTTCCGGGCTCCAGTGCAGTTCGACGGCCGCGCCGTCGAAGGTGAGCAGCGGCGGCCGGGGGCGGTCGGCGGGCAGCTCCAGGGCGGGGACGTCGGCGAGTTCGGCGCGCCAGTAGTCGCGGGAGGCGGCCAGGGCGCCGCTGTCCAGCCGGTCGCGCTGCCAACGCGCGTAGTCCCCGAACTGGACGGGGACGGGCGGGAGCGCGGTCTCGGAGCCGTGGGCGTGCCGGGCGTAGAGCGCGTCCAGTTCCCGGTTGAGGATGTCGATCGACCAGCCGTCGCTGATGATGTGGTGCATGACCAGGGCGAGGACGTGGTCCTCGTCGGACAGCCGGACGAGCAGGGCCCGCAGCAGCGGTCCGGCCGCGAGGTCGAAGGGGTCGGCGGCCAGCGCCCCGATCTCCCGCGCGGCTCTTCGCTCGGGGTCGGGATCGTCCGAGGCGTCGACGAACCGGGCGGCGAAGGGGCCCGGTTCGGCGACCAGGACCTCGGCCCGGCCGTCCTCGGTGACCGGGAAGGCCATCCGCAGCCCTTCGTGCCGTGCCACCAGGCCGGTCAGGGCGGCGTCCAGCGCCGCGCGGTCCAGCGGCCCGCGCAGCCGTCGGGCCGGGGCGAGGGTGTAGGCCGTCCCGCCGGGCGTGAACTGGTCCATGAACCAGAGCCGTTCCTGTCCGCTGGACAGGGGCGGCGCGGTGCCCTCGGGGCGGGGTTCGACCACCCGTACCGGGGCCGTGGCGCCGCGCAGGCGCTGGGCGAGGAGGGATTTCTTCGTGGCGGACCAGTCTGCGGGCAGGTCCTGGGTGTCGGTCATCGGCAGTCCGTTCGGGCGTGGAGCGAGGGGGACGCGGCGGTGCGGTCGACGGCGGTGCGGTCGACGGCGGTCAACGCGTCTCTCGGACGACGGCGGCCAGGGCGGCCGGGGTGGAGGCGTCGAAGAACAGGTCGAAGGCGAGCTCGACCCCGAAGGCGTCGCGGATCCGGGCGGTGATCTGGATGATCGTCAGCGAGTGTCCGCCGAGGTCGAAGAGGTCGTCCTCGGGGCCGATGCCGGAGGTGCCCAGGACCTCCTCCCAGATCGCCAGGATGCTCGCGGTGAGCTCGTCGGCCTCCGCCCCGGCGGTCTGCCCCGTGTCGGCCTGCTCGGCGACGGGCGGGGGCGGGGCGGGCAGCGCGCGCCGGTCGAGCTTGCCGCTGGGGGTGAGCGGCAGCCGGTCGAGGGCCACGAACTGCCGGGGCACCATGACGGCGGGCAGGGTGCGCCGCAGGTGGTCCCGCAGGTCGGCGTCGGACAGCGGGGCGCTGCCGGGTGCGGGCACCCGGTAGCCGACCAGCGCGGACGAGCCGTCGGCCTGCTCGCACACGGCGACGGCCGCGGCGGCCACGGCCGGGTGGTCGAGCAGCGCGGCCTCGATCTCGCCGAGTTCGATCCGGTGGCCGCGGATCTTGACCTGGTCGTCGATCCGGCCGTGGAACTCCAGTTCGCCGTCCTGCGTCCAGGCCGCGAGGTCGCCGGTGCGGTACATCCGGCCGCCGGCGAACGGGTCTTCGACGAAACGTTCCGCCGTCAGCTCGGGCCGCCCCCGGTAGCCGGCCGCGACGCCGTCGCCGCCCAGGTGGAGCTCACCGGGGATGCCGACCGGCAACGGCCGGCCGTTCGCGTCCAGGACGTACGCCCTGGTGTTGTCGACCGGCCGGCCGATCACCACGGCGTCCGCCCCCGCGGGGACGTCGGCCCAGGTGGCGTAGATCGTCGCCTCGGTCGGGCCGTACCCGTTGATCAGCCGGTCGAGGGAGCCCCTGAGCTCGCGGGCCAGCGGGAGCGGCAACGCCTCGCCGCCCACAATCCCGGTCAGCCCGGCCGGCAGCGGCCCGGCGCCGAGCAGCACGCGCCAGCCCGACGGGGTCGCCTGGAGGTGGGTCACGCCCTCCCGGCGGACCAGCCCGACCGTGCCCGGCGCGTCCAGGGCGGCGCCGTCCGGGGCGAGGACGAGCCGGCCGCCGGTGGTCAGCGGCAGCAGGATCTCCACCCCGGATATGTCGAAGGAGAGCGAGGTCAGACCGAGCCAGACGTCCCCCGGCCCCGAGTCCAGCAGCGCCGCGAGCGAGGTCAGCAGGTTCACCAGGGCGCGGTGCCCGATCTCCACGCCCTTGGGCCGCCCGGTCGAGCCGGAGGTGTACAGCACGTAGGCGAGGCCGCCGTGCGGAGTCGGCTCCGCCGGGGCGGGCACCGGCTCCACGACGCCCTCCCCGAGCCGGAGGACGGCCGGGGCCGCCGCCACCACGTCGGGTGCCGGCTCCCGGTCGGCGACCAGCAGGGCCGCGCCCGAGTCGGCGAGCAGGAAGGCGATCCGGTCGGCGGGGTGGGCCGGGTCGAGCGGCAGGTAGGCGGCCCCGGCGGCGTGCACCGCGAGCAGGACGGCGGGCAGGTCGACGGAGCGCTCCAGGTGCAGGGCGACGACGTCGCCCTGGCGCACCCCGGCCCCGCGCAGGACGGCGGCCAGTTCGTCGGTCCGCTCCACGAGCGCCCGGTAGGTCAGCCGTTCGGCGCCCGCGCTGACGGCGGGGGCGTCCGGCGTCTCGGCGGCCCGCTCCCGCACCAGGTCCAGGGCCGTGCGCTCGTGCGGGTAGGCGCGGGCGGTGTCGTTCCACTCCTCGGTCACCAGCTGCCGCTCGGCCTCGCCCAGCAGCGCCAGGGCGCCCAGCGGGGTCTCGGGCTCGGCCGTCGCGGCCGCCAGCAGGGCCGCGTAGTGCCCGGCGACCCGCTCGGCGGCCTCCGGCGACAGGACCGCCGGGGCGTACTGGAGCGAGAACGCGATCCCGTCGGCGGCGTCGACCGCCTGGAGGTGGAGCGTGTTGCGGGCGGCGCCGTTGAACGCCGCACGGTCCACCCGGACGACGCTGCCCGGGAACACCGGGTCCCCGGCCGCGCCGGTAGCCGAAGGACACCGGCGCCAGCCCGGCGCGCGGGGTGAGACCGCCGACCGCCGCGCCGAAGGGCACCGAGCGGGACGGGTAGCCGCCACGGGCCTCGGCGCGCACGGCCCGGGCGTACGCGGCGAAGGGCAGTGCCGCGTCCGCCCCGGCCGGCGCGTGCACCGGCAGCTCGTTGACGAACAGCCCGATCTCCCCGGCCTGTTCGGCCGTCCGGACGGACAGCGGCACGGAGACGGCCACCGCCTCGCCGCCGTAGCGCAGCAG